>PWZB01000018.1 GCA_003567625.1 Bacteroidales bacterium
AGATATTCAGTTCTTTGTGAGTCTTTGAGCCTTTGAGTCTTTGTGGCTATAATGAATTAAAGTTTATAATCAAATAATTTTAATTTCTTTTGTAGTGACTGATAATAAAAGAAAATAAGAATTTTTTAAACTCTTAACCGGACACTAGTGTCAAGTCAACTTGATATTGTCGGATAAAGTCTTTTTAACTTCAGCCTTGCATCATCTGTTTTGAATTGCCAGTTTATCATTGATTTCTTATTGTTTCTATTTTGCTGCCAAGCGTTTACCTCTTGTCTGATTGTTGTCATGTTGTCAATTCTCCGGTTCAGACATTGCCCCATCAGCACGTTTAATTCTATTTCCGCCATATTTAACCAACTACCATGCTTTGGTGTATAAATAAACTCAAACCGATCCCATATTCGTTTTGCCTCTGCCGGCGGAAATGTTTCATACAATGCTGATGGCTTATGTGTGTTCAAGTTGTCCATAACGAGCCTAATCTTTTTAGCTTTGTGATAATGTTTGTCAGCAATCTCTTTTATAAATCCGGCCCAATCTGTTTTTGTTTTGCTTGTTAATACTTTTACATAACGTTTGCCCTTTAATGGTTCATTGGCCATGAAAATATTTGCCACACCTTTCCTTTCATATTCATAATCCTCTCTTGCATCCTGTCCCGGTTTTCGAGCAATGGGATTGCGAGTTTGTTTTATCAGTTGCTTGGGTGATTCATCCATGCATACAACAGGAAATAGCTCATCGTAAGGGGTCTTGTAAACATCCAACACCAATTCCATATGTGCAACAAAATCACTGTTCTCAAGTGGAGGGATCACCCATCCTCTCACTTTCCACGGCTTGATTTCGTTTTTTTTAAAACCCGACGTACAGTTTCATGCGAAATGTTGTCGGTATATTTCATCTCAACCATTTTGTCTGCAAGCAGGCGCAGTGACCAACGTGAGTATCCTTCAGGAGCCTCGCTGCAACTAAGTGCTATTAAATGAGCTTCAAAGTCGCCATCTGCTTTTTTAGGACCCTTTTTAGGGTAAGGCTTCCTGTCCATACACTCTTCAAAGCCTTCCTCTACAAAACGTTGTTTTACACGCTCCACTGTCTTTGTATTGATATGTAACACCTGTGCAATTTGTTCGTTTGACAACTTTTGGCCTTTGGGGCTTTCATCTGAATTGAGCAGAACACAGGCATTCCGATATTGCTGAGAAGTGTGTTTCCCTTTACCCAAAACAGCTTGAAGTTGTTCACGTTCTTCTTTTTTTAATGTAACCTTGTATCTTACCATCGTTTTTGCCCGCAATATACAAAATAAAACGGACAATATCAAGTTGACATGACACTAGTGTCAATTTATTAAGAACCATTAATTATTCTTTGTAATTGATGCTTTAGTTTTGGTAAGTGATTATTAATAATATCCCAAACTTCTTCTTCATCAATTCCGAAATAGTCATGTGCAATAATATTCCGGAAAGCATAAACTTTTGACCATTCAATATTATCATGTTCATTTCGAAATGGCTCGCTTAATTTTCCAACCGTTTCGCCTAATACAACAAAATTCATTAACGTTGCATCAAAAGTTTTTGAGTCGGATACAAATTCATCTACAACAGAAAAACATGAAGTGTATTCAAAAATTCGGTCAATTGTCTGTATCAATAGTTTTGTTGACAGTATATCCTTCTCATACATAAATAACATCTTTTAGTACTAAATCTCTGAATAATGGTTTTATTGAACGTTCTCGGCACAGATCTATATCTTTATTAAACTCTCTCTTTAACATTTCCCTTAATTCAATTTTTTTTTCAAAAATATTATCTATACCACGCGGCATTTCAATTATAATATCAATATCACTGTTCTTATTTTGCTCATTTCGTGCATAAGAACCAAATAAACCAATTTTTATGACATCAAATTTATCATGAAACAAATCTTTGTTGCTAGATAAATAATCTAATATTTCCTGCTTTTCCGGCATGGTATTTTTTTATTTTAAAACCAGTAGCTAAATATTAATCACTAATCAAAAATACGGAAAAAATAATTAAACTGTAAAAAAAATTCAGCTTAATCAAAACGGTACCACTTTCTCCCTTTGATTTTTCAAAGCTTCAACATACCATACGAATTCATCCAAAAACCTTGCAGTTGATTTTTCTACAATATCATTCTTTGGAACTAAATCATCATTGAATAATTCTCCGATAGTTATAAAAGGAAGCATTGATGATATAGATGGCATTCCCAATTCACCAAGAATTGCCCTCAGATGCACGGCTGCTCTCACACCTCCGAAAATACCTGCTGAATAACAAGCAATTGCGGAAGGTTTAAATAAGTATTCACTTTGAAAATGATCCAGAATATTTTTAAGCGCCGGTGGAATGCTATGATTATATTCGCCTGATACGATCAAAAAACCGTCGGTTTGATTAAAAATCGTTGCAAGTTGCTCCATTTGAGCAGGAGCTTCTCCTTTTTCATATTCCTTGTACATCTTGTCGAGAAATGGTAAATTATATTCCAAAGGATCAATGAGATAAGTCTTAAGTCCTCTTTCCTTAACCTTCTTTTCAAGATATTTGGCTGCTACAATCCCTTGGCGCTCAGTACGCACAGAACCGTATATAATGCTTATTGTATGTTTCATTTGTGTAAAATTTGGTTAATTAATAAGTGTAATTTTTCGAAAAAAGCTATTTAATGATTATCAAAGATGTAACCGATCACCGAATACCGATTACCGATCACCGGTTACTGAACACCTTTCTCCCCTTCCAGTCTATAAATGAGCTTATAAAATAAATATCTTATACAGCAAAATGTACCACAGAAAACCATTTTTTTTCATCTGTATAAACATCTAAAATTTTGAAATTGCAGCTCTCAGCCAGGTTTTTTATATACCCAGTTGAATATTTATGTGAATTTTCAGTATGAATGGTTTCTCCTTTATTAATTATAATATTACCGGAGATATGCGGGCTGGTTATTTTAAGCTCTTTGTTTGCTTTTAAATGCATCTCAATCCTTGATTCTGCCTCATTAAAGTAAGCCAGGTGCTCAAAATCATTTATGTTAAAATTAGTTTCTGCAATTTTATTGGCAACCCTTAAAATATTTTTATTGAACTCTGAAGTTACCTGTTGACTATCGTTATAAGTTCTTTCAAGTATCGATTTATCCTTTACCATATCTATACCCAGTAAAAACTCATCACCTTTTTGCATACATGCCCTTATGTTTTTTATGAATTTCTCTGCCTGCTCTGAAGTGAAATTTCCCAAAGTGCTTCCGAAAAAACAGTAAAGCCGGGTTGAGCGTCTGGGTATCATGTCTATTTGCGATAAAAAATCGGCAACAATTCCATGAATTTTAATTTCCGGAAAATCATTTTCAAAAACCCCGGTGGTTTTTTTAATGTAAGCCTGGCTATAGTCAACGGGCAGATATAGAATGCTTTTTAAAACATCTTCACGAGCAGCACTTAAAAGTATATGCATTTTTGACCCGTCACCATTACCGAGTTCTACAATGTCTTTATTTATTAAATTTCCGGCAATCTGTGGAGCTATATTTTTAAGAATCGATTTTTCTGTTCGGGTGGGATAGTATTCATCAAGTTTTGTAATTTCATCGAATAAACCTGACCCCTTTTTGTCATAAAAAAACTTACTGGGGATGTACTTTTGTTTTGAGCTAAGGCCGTCAATAATTTCTTTAACAAAATCATTATTGTCAATTTTTTGCAGGAAATTACTGAAAATAACCTTCTTATTTTTCATTTTATTGCTATTGCTCATATAATAATAGTAAAGGTTTTTAATTAGTGTCTGCCCATAAAGTTTAACTAAAATTTAAAAAAGCACCAAATAACAAGCACCAAATAACTGCCGAAGACCACGAACACATTAAAAATTAAACATTATGTGAGTAAATAAATTCCAATTTTCTAAATATCAATGACCAAAACAAAACGGGGCTGATTTGGAATTTTGGAAATTGGGATTTGAAATTTATTTGTTATTTGTAATTTGAGATTTGTTATTTCATTCAATTATCGATAAATGTTAGACTTTATGGATAAACACTAATTGAGCAAGTGAAAAAATACCAGTCTACTATTTTGGATATCCTGTTTCCACCGGATTGCTTTCATCATTGCTCCATGCAAACCAGCCGCCGTCAAAAACGGATACTTTTGGCCAACCCATCAGATATGCATTGAAGAAAGCTTCACTACCGCGCCAACCTGTACCACAGTAAAATGCATTATGATTTTCGCGCTTCACACCGGAATCCAGCAAATTCTTTTCGATTTCCCTAAATTCGCGTGTTGTATGATCAAGGTTGCAATAATTTTCCATATGATAAGCATCGCTGCCGCAATCACTGAAAACAGCACCCGGAATACGTCCTTTCTTATCAATATAGTTATATCCACTTACTTCTCCAATATATTCAGGCCAACTTCTTACGCAGATCAGATCCCCATCAGGGGATTTAAGCAATTCTTTTGCCTCGGGCAAGTCAACGGCTAATTCAGGATTTGCAGGTATATCAATACCAAACTCTGTTTCAGGCTTTTCAGGCACATCTTCCTCACTTATATCATAGCCGGCATCAACCCATGATTGATATCCACCATTAAGCACTTTCACATCTTTTACCCCGGCATACATCATAATGAATGCGCACCGCATTGCTCCTAAGTGTCCTGCAGCACTGCCGGGAAAAGGATCTTCATTTTTTGGAAATAAAAACTTCCCGTAGAGTATCACTGTAGTATCAGCTGTTATTCCATGCTTAAGCAGGGTTTCCCTTATCTCTTCCGGAGAATGCCTGTCCCACGTGTCATGTGATTCCAAATCCAATGTATTAAGGTCTATAGCTTGTGGTACATGACCACTCAAATAAGCATCCCTGTTTCTATAGTGAGTGTGACAGATCACATATTTTCTTGAATTTAAATGAGGAGGCTTCTTGCCATCAATCAAGTCTTTTAACCATGAAGCCGGAACCAACTGCTGATATCTTGGCAAATTTTCCATAGGTAAATCTGCATCTTTACACCATTCATCAACAAAATCATAGTAGATGCTGATATCTTTATGACCGGTTTTCTGTAAATGTGCTGCAACCAATTCAGTATCCTCTTCGTCGTATCCATATATTGTAAGGCTGGTATCAGGAGTGATGCCTTTAGATCTTACTATTTCTATCCAATCCATGTATTTAGTCCATGCGGCCGGCAAGCTATTAGCCCCCTTAATATGGCCACTCCTGGTTTCACCCTTCAATTGCCAACCATTGTATGCGTCAACCGGGCGTACATCCAAAATTTTTATTTGTGAGTTTTTTAGTTTTGAATAAACTTCTTTGGTACTTATTCTTTTTAACATAGAAACGATTTTCTTTATATTGCCTTTGATTAACTTTAATTAACTCAAATTACCAGTATCCGATTCAAGGTTTTTTTTAACTCTTATCAAATAATCTATTAGCTGCTCCTCCTCCACCTTCGAAAAGCCCTCAAAAGCATTGTTTAATGTATTTTCAGCAAGGGGTACAACTGTCTCAAAAAACTTACTCCCCTTATCTGTTAATTTTACAAGGTTATGTCTCTTATCGGTTTCATGAATTTCCCGCTTGACAAGCCCGGCAGATTCAAGCTTATCAATAACACGTTTTACTTTTACTTTGTCAATCCAAAGAAAATGAACAATTTCCTGCTGAGTACGATTTGGGTGTTTTTTTAATAATGAAATGACACTCCATGATATAGGATCAAGATCAATGTCATTATTATCAAATTGTTTTTGCAAATTCTTACCAAGCCCTTTGGAAATTTGACGTGATAACATCCCTAAAGACCTGGGAAATTGATACTTTCTAGCCATTATGCAAATAATTAATTATTGCCAAATTATTACAAATATCAATATTTATTTAATAAAGACAATAAGAATAAGAAATTTTTTGTAAAACTAATTAATAGTTTCAAAAGAAACTAATATATTTGTAAAAAAAATAGAGTTATGGATAGAAGAAAGTTCATCAAGTATGCCGGTTTGGCTAGTGGATCTCTTGCATTAGCTGGTGTTTCAGCAGGAAGTTTTATGGCCGACCGCAGCAAAGACAGTTATACCGGATGGGGCCGGACGCCTTACGGTAAAGACCAGTTTTTTAACAGAACTCCTTTCCTGGTGGAAAAACCAACGTACCAGGTAGTAGGAAAACCCGAAAGGATAACTTACGTTGAAAACATATTCAGAAGGAACGCCGAGTTATACAGGTTGCTAATGGATCGTCATCCTGATGGTATAACATGGGATAAAAGCCAGGGCATAGAAGGTTTGCCGGAACCTTTAAAAACATATTACACTAATCATCCTTCAGCATTTGAAGAATTCTTTCGTATGAGGGAAAAAGCCAGGGAGCAAAGGGCTAATTGGGAAAAGTACAAAGATAAGTATCATCTGGCAGAAGCCTGGTCCACGGCACATTCAAGTTTTTTGCGAGGCCCTGAACCGTTTCCGGCTGAACCATCGGGCCCGCCGGAGGAAGCAGATTTTAGAGGTGTAAACCCCAACCCTTTACCTCTTAAATCGCCTGAGCACGGATCAAAGCTAATTAAAAAGATAGCTCATTCTTTTGGTGCAACACTTGTAGGAATAGCCAGGATAAAGAAAGAATGGGTATATCAGGGTTCCTTAAGAGGCGTGGGACGGGTTGATTTTGAAGTGCCCAAACATTGGAAATACGCTGTAGTATTTGCTGTGCCGCACGAATGGGAATCATTTTACGCTAATCCTGTTTACGGCACATCGTATGATGCATATTCGATGCTACGTTATATTTCGGGTAAGCTGGAAGTTTTTATAAAGGAGATTGGTTATTCGGCCCGCTCTCATGTTCCTCCTGGCCAGTATGATTTGATAATGCCGCCTTTAGGAATAGACGCGGGATTGGGTGAACTTGGCAGAAACGGGATACTCATCACCCCCGAGTTGGGTGGCAATACCCGCCTTGCAGCAATTTCAACAGATATGCCGCTTGAAGCAGACAAGCCAATAGATGCAGGTATTAACAAGTTTTGCAAAAAGTGTAAAATTTGTGCCGAGGAGTGTCCAAGTGGCTCTATCAGTTTTGATGATGCACCAAAACACGTTACCAGGGGCTTTAAAAGATGGAAAATTGACCAGGACAAATGCTACACAGCATGGAATTCATTTGCGACAAGTCATGCCAAAGGATGCCGCATATGTCTGGCGGTCTGCCCATATTCCAGGAAAAACAACTGGATACACACGCTTGCACGTGAAGTTGATCCGCGCGATCCAACAGGGCTAACAGGAAAAGCAATGCTGGAAATGCAGAAGAATTTCTTCGATTACCCGGGTGCAAATGAATATCTTCCACCACCCGACGGTAATAACAAAACTTTTGGAAAACCCCCTGATTGGCTTTTAACTGAAGAATGGTTTGATGTATAAATTAATTATAAAGAAAAAACATGTTTGAATATTCAATGATACAACCGCTTTTTTGGATGGCAATAGGGCTGTTGACAGCAATATTCTTTTTAGGATTGAGATATTGGTTTCAGGATCTTAAAATAAGAATGTATTGGTGGAAATGGCTGATGGTAGGTGTATGGCTAATCCTGCTGGCTGTTATATTAGGAGGGGCTTTTACGCTGATAGGTGAGAATGAGCCTAAGGCCGGTGTAAGATTTTTGTTGTTTTTTGGAATTCTCATTCTCTTAATCGGTGGTGGAATATGGAAAATAGTAGCAAGAAAATAAACAATACAAGCAAAATGCCCGGAAAATGGTTTATAATCATTTTAATACCCCTGCTGGCCGCTTCATCGTGGCTTTTTGGCAGTATTTACTTCGCTGATGAAAACCAGTATTTGGCACAAAACAATATACTTTCAAAGGGTTATAAATATGAAAGAATTATTCCGGCCAAATGGCGCATCACCGATAGTTTGAAAAATTATGCAGGTTATGCATATCTTGGTACCGGCGAAGGTTATGGCGGCCCTATGGCTGTTCTGACTTATACTGATACTGCTAATGTAATTACAGATGTTGAAGTTATAATACACTCTGAAACTCACTCCTATTATCAAAAGCTGTATGAAGAGAATTTTTTCCAGGGCCTGTTACATTTACATCCACTAAAACTTAAAAATGAAAATGAAATTGATATAATTTCAGGTGCAACACTCTCTTGTAATGGTATTATAGAAGGCATTACAGCAGGATATTCAAAAGGTGAAAGTGATAATTATCAAAACAGGCTATTTCTCTTATTTAGCGGTAAAGGGATTATCGTGATTCTTTTGTTTTTTATGGGCTTTATGATTATCGGAATAAAAAAGATGCTGAGAGCTTAATTTAAAATGCAACAAAAAACGGGGATGCAACTATTTACATCCCCGTTTTTATAGTTTGTTTTAGTGCTTTACCAATTTCTATGCATACCTCTGCCCGACATTCCTCTTCCTCCTCCTCTACCGGCGCGTCCTTCACGCATTCCGGGTTGCCTGGTTCTTTTATACCTGGGAGAACTGTCAAAGTATGCTCTTTGCTCTTCGGTAAGTTGTTCCCTGATTTGTTGCCGGTGGGCAACATTGCTTTTAAGCTGTTTGTTGCGTAATTCGGTCATTTGATCAATTACATTGTTCAACTCTTCCGAATCAGGGCTTGCTTCAAGCATTAGCGATCTTTTTTTAGCCCTCAGTTCGTCCATTTTTGCACGATGCTGAGTGCTTTCTTTTAACTGCTCTGTGCGTATAGAACTAATTTTCTCTTCCTGCTCTTCAGTCAGATCAGGAATATTCAGGCAATACTGCCTTGGATTAGCTTCCTGCGTGCGCATTTGTCCTCTTTGTGCTGTGGCATTAATAACAAATAATGCAGATAACAGCATTACAAATAATGTTGATTTAACCTTTTTTGTTTTCATAATCATATTTTTTTATGGTTTTTAAATTTTTGTTCTTTTTTAATTGTTAGATGAGATGAAGTGGAAAAGGTTTAAAACAATTAGTAAAATTATAATAACCAGGCAATTTTTGCTTAGCAGAAATTGGCTGTTAACAGGTTGGATATAAATGTGTTAGGCTCAGGGAAAATGATTAACTTTTTATTTTGATTCAATAAAGTCTTCCAATGTATGATTTTGAAAGTGGTTTTTAAATTGGTTGGTCATATCTTTAACAAGGTTTCCCATAAGGCATTTATCAAAAGGGCAGACAGGTTTATCAAGCGGGCATTCGGGCGAATATATCTCTCCTTCTATAGCTTCATAAATATTAAGGATAGTTATTTCAGATGCCGGTTTATTAAGTATAAATCCTCCACTTGGGCCTCTGACAGATTTGAGGTAGTTGTACTTAACTAATTGCTGCAGGACTTTTGCCAGGTGATTACGTGAAGCACCAATTCTTTCAGCCAACTTGTTTACGTTAACATGATCATTTGATTGGGCAATCAGTACCATTGAGTGTAAAGCCAGGGAAGCAGCTTCTGATAATTGCAATATTTTAGCCATAACCTGTTATTTGCAGTTTTTGTTCAAATATCGTAATAATTAATAAATAAAAACAAAAATTTTAGTTATAATTTACTTTTTATAAGCCATAAATTATTTGGGGTTTAATGAAGTATGACTTAATCATTCAGTGGTGGTTATATTATAAAAAGGTTATTACTTTTGTAAAGCGTAAAGTATTTATTGACAGTAAGTCTTCAAGTATATGATAGAAGAGTTTTATATGCGGCGATGTTTTGAAATTGCCACTTTGGGCCTGGGCAATGTTGCGCCTAATCCGCTTGTAGGGTCGGTAGTTGTGCACAATGACAGGATAATTGGTGAAGGATATCATATGGAGTATGGTATGGCACATGCTGAAGTTAATGCCATAAACAATGTAGTGGATCCATCCCTTTTAAAGGATTCAACACTGTATGTAAACCTTGAGCCTTGCTGCCATCATGGAAAGACACTGCCTTGTACCGATTTGATCATACAGACAGGCATAAAACAAGTAGTTATAGGCAGTGTTGACCTTCATCATGTTGTTGCCGGCAAAGGTATATCCAGGCTTCGTAATGCAGGCTGTGAAGTAAAAACAGGTGTTTTAAAGAGCGAATCCTATAATTTGAACCGCCGGTTTTTTACTTTTCATGAAAAAAGACGTCCTTATATAATATTAAAATGGGCACAATCAGCGGATGGTTTTATAGATTTTGAAAGGAAGCCCGGAACCGCAATAGGCCCTAACTGGATTACCAGCAAATACCTGCGGATACTCGTTCACAAATGGCGCTCGGAAGAACAGGCTATTATGGTGGGAACCAATACGGCCAGATTAGACAATCCCAGGCTAAATACACGTTTGTGGCCCGGCAAAAGCCCCGTCAGAATTATTATTGACCCGGACCTTGAATTACCTGCAGGCCTCAATGTATTTGACGATTCACAGAAAACAATTATAGTAAATCAACGATCAGAAAAAACACAAGGCAATACAACCTGGCATAAAGCCGATTGCTCTGATGCACAAATGATACCAAAGTTAATGCACTTTTTATATGAAATGGATATTCAATCGGTTATAATTGAGGGCGGAAGAGTTTTGTTGCAAAGCTTTATTGATCAGGGTTATTGGGATGAAGCAAGGGTGTTGTCAGGAAGACAATTTTTTGCATGGGGCATTCGTGCTCCTTCAATAAAAGGTAAAGCAGAAACGAAAGAAAATTTTCACGGTGAATCACTTTATACTTTTCGCAATTTATAAATATTTCCGCGCAAAAACGTCAATTTTCACCGGCCAAAAAATTATTCCGTAGCCTTCTGAATCTAATAAGTGTTTGTCTATAATATCAAACTTTTTTTTGAATAACGAATATCGATTACTCACTTAATATTTTATTTTATTTGGTGTTCGTGAGATCGCAATGTTATTCCCTTCGCTCATTGTCTCCCTTTGGTCGGCACGCTAAGTTAACGATTTTTGATTTTACAAAAAAATGATACACATATCTTTGATCTGATCCGGTCATGAGTTTTCAGATCATCGGGTCGCTATTTTCAGAAGTTTATTGTGAATATCAATTACCTGGGGTATCAGAAGTTTTTTTTCATCGTTATATATCACGTAATCGGCTTTACTGACTTTTGTTTTTTGGTCAATCTGATTAGCAAGTCGTTCTTTAATTTGCCCGGCGGAAACATTATCTCTTTTTTTAACCCTTTCAATCATGAGATTGACTGATGATGCTACTACAATTATTTTATCGAGATCTTTATAACTCCATGTTTCGTAAAGCAAGGCGGCTTCCTTCAAAACATAGGGCTGTGATTTACGATTATTTGCCCAATTTTTAAAATCTTCAATAACCCGGGGGTGAATTATGTTATTAAGATTTTGCAGAGCATTTTTGTCATTAAAAACTATTTTTGCAAGTTTGTGATTAACAATGTTTTCATTTTCATCAAACACTTTTTGTCCGAAAAGTTCCCTGATCTTTTTCTTCGATTTATTTCCGTGCAGGATTTCTTTGGCTTTACCGTCGGCATAATAGATATCAACATCAAGCAGTTCAAATATCCTGCAAACGGTGGTTTTGCCGCTTCCTATATTGCCTGTTATTCCAACTTTAAGCATTATTGCAATAAAATATATTCATAAAAAAGATTTTGTCCTGATCATTTAAATATTTTACGGCTTGATGTTTATTGTTGTAAAAAGCAGAATGTTACATTCTTTTTCAAAGGTATTTGTTATTAAAAGTGCCGGTAATTTTACTGATCTCTTTGATAGCGTCATTGTCACCGGATTAAAATTTTACCGTGTTGTCAAATCATTGGGTACTTTTGTCATAAAGCTCTGTTGAAGCATCAAAATTAATCTCCATTTCTATTTTTTTCTGCTTCTTTAATTTTCAGGAATAATGTATCAGGTTTAACAGAAATAATTTCTGGTTTTTCATACATAAAGGATGGTAAATTTGGTATTATTTGGCGACCGGTAATAAAGTAATAAAAGTTTCCATTTATTTCAATAGGATGGAAACGGGCAAAATCCAAATCGACATAACCGGGCCGTCTTACCAGTTGCATATAAAACAATCTGGTACTAACGGCTTGCAAATTCACAGTAATTTTTTCATGGCTCATCTTGTCAATAACCAGGTCGGCCGGGGTGTTTGAAACGTTTATTTCCAGGTTAAAGTTGGCTTCATTCTCGCGGGAGAGGTTTATTATTAGCCAAAACAATATACTTAAAAGAACAAAAGAAAAAAAGGTATAGATCTTTTTTTTTCTTTTAGGGTCTTTAGGAAAAAATTTTTCAGCATTAGTTGTTTTAAAGATTTTTTTCACGGAATTGAAATGATTATAAAAACAACAACTAATTTAACATTCCCGGATTACACTATACTATCGCCTTTGAGAGTCAAGCGTCTCTGAAGGACCATCCATTGCGATAGCAGATTTTTCAACTTTAAGCTTGTTTTGACCTTCGACTTCAATGGTTACGGTTTTATCCTGCATTTCCACAATCTTACCGTGAATACCCCCTATGGTTATTATTCTATCTCCTTTTTTAAGGCTTTCACGATATTTGCGCAAATCTTTTGATTTTTTCATCTGCGGTCTAATAAAAAACATATAAAATACCACGATAATCAACAACAAAAAAATCAAAGTTTGAGGTTGAAAACCTTCTTTTCCTGTTGCTTCCGTTAGTAATACTGTCAAATAATTCATAATCATATTTAGTTTTACAGTTTATAAAAATTTATTTGTTCTGTGATAGTTAAGTTGAAAACTTTTTGATTTTATAGAAATGCATTGATAAAATTAATTATTCTCAACCGGTAACAAAATTAATAAAATTAAGAATAAGTTTTATTTATTAGTCCTGTGCCGCTTTTTTTGATTTCACCTTTTTTTTCAAGGTCAATAAAAAGTTTATCCAGTACACCATTAATAAAGACCTTGCTTTTTTGAGTGCTGTACATTTTTGAAAGTTCTATATATTCGTTGAGTGTCACTTTCACAGGTATTTCTGCGAATTTGACCAGTTCTGTCAATGCCATTTTCATAAGAATAATATCCATAAGTGCAATACGGTCAATATCCCAGTTTTTTGCTTTTTCACTTATCATGGGATCAAAAATTTCACTGTTCAAAACAGTCTTATTGAAAAGCTCCCTGGCAAATATTTTATCAGAATCATCTTTAAAAAGATTTAGTAGTTTTATATCATTATCTTTTTCTCTCAAATTGTTTATAGTTTTTACGGTCATTCTGAAAATAAGCTCCCAGTCATCAATCCAGTAAATAGATTTATCTTCATAAAAATGATGAAGAAGTTCAAAATCGCAAATGAGTGTTTTGTGTATATTTAAAATAAATTTTTTTTCTTCTTCAAAAGTGTGACCGCCTTTTTCGATGTATTTTCGGAAAATTTCAGATCTGCGGATATGAAAGAAAATCTTCCTGACTAATTCATGTTCATTTGACCAGCTAATGTGTTTATCCTTGCAAGCCTCATTAAGTGACTTGCTTTCTCTTATAATCTCGATAATACGATTTTCAGTAAATCTTAATCCTGATTGTATGTCATTGCCCGGGGTAAGATTGTTCAGCTTTCGCTCTTCAAAATATTTTCCGGCTACATAACCAAGTTCACCAATTAGAAGTAACTGATGAAGATAAAGCTCAAATGTCTTTTTAATATTGAAAAACAATTCTTTTTCACCACTGACAAGATCATCATTAGCAGTTTGAAAAAATGCATAAAGAACCTGCAGTACTTTTACTCTCAAATGCCTTCTGTTGAGCATAAAAATGCAAATAACGTTAAATAAAAATTAATTCCTTCCTAAAATAACACTCTGTTAATAATCAAAGGTAGATTAAAGATCAGGCAAAGGTAATTTTTTTTAATTGAGGTTCAAAAAAAGAGACAAAAAGTCTTTAACAATTAATATTTCTTCATTAAATTTGTAACTGATATGGAATAAATTTTGTATTACTATTTTTGTTTTAAATTAAATATTTTTAAATATTTCTTTTATATTTGGCAAAAAAAACGAAAAGAGGATTTATGGACGAAAAAGGAAGCAAAGGCCCGAGAGGGGAAGTATTTACAAAAACGATCAGAGCGGGGAAGCGTACTTACTTTTTTGATGTTAAAACCACCCGTTCCAATGAATTTTACCTGACAATTACCGAGAGCAAAAAGCGGTTTAACCAGCAGAGCGGAAAGTTTTATTATGAAAAACACAAATTATTCCTTTATCCTGAGGATTTTGAAAAATTCACGGATGCCTTGAAAGAATCTTTTTCTTTTATTGATTCCAGCAATCCCGAAGATTTTTCTGATGAATTTCAAAAGCCGGGGCTTGATGATATAAAATTCGAGGATCTGGATAAGGAGAAAAAAGAAAAGACTGACGAATCAGAAGAAAACAAGGAAAGCAGCACGGATGAAGTAAGTTTGGAATCAGGTGAAAAAGATGTTAAGCCAGCCGGTAAAGAAGAGGAAGAAGAAGAGGAAGAAGAAGAGGAAGAAGAAAAGGAAGAAAAAAAGAGTAAGACAGAGGATAAAAAAGAAAGTAAGGAAGGAAAAGAAAAAAAAGAGGAAGATAATAAATAATCCTTTTACGCACTGTTGGAAACGGTAGACGGGAAATGACATTAATGAAATAGCTGAAAAAATGCTTTTCAGTGTTTTAAATTTTATCCGGTATCAATAATGTTATCAACCCTTGATATTTAGATAAGTAAGGCATAATTTGTCAATTATTAATATTTTTTTTTAAAAAAGCAACCCCAAAAGCAACCTAAAATTGTAACTTTGCAATCTTTGGGCAGGAATAATTTATGCCTTCATATAAACCCTGATACAGGCTTGTTTAATGATATTTTAATATATTAACTATAGTTTTTGTAGTTTAAAAATGTTATCAATTTAAATAAAAACTTAACGGAAAAAGGAATTTAGCCAGATTAAGAAAAGCTGAATTTCAAAAACAAAAAATACTATTATATCGCATATGAGTAAAGTAATAACTATCGCCAATCAAAAAGGTGGTGTAGGTAAAACAACCACTGCTATCAACCTTGCAGCGAGCCTTGCTGTACTTGATTATAAAACATTGCTTATTGATGCAGACCCGCAGTCAAATGCTACATCGGGTGTAGGTTTTGATCCGAAAGTGGTCAAAACAAGTATTTATGAATGTATTATAGATGATGTAGAACCAAAAAACATCATGTTAAATACATCCACTCCCAACCTCGATCTGATACCAGCCCATATTGACCTTGTGGGTGCGGAAATAGAAATTATAAACCTTCCCAACCGTGAAAAGATGATGAAGAAAGTGGTTGATCAAATCAAAGATAATTATGATTTTGTCATTATTGACTGCTCGCCTTCCCTGGGTTTGATAACTGTTAATGCACTTACTGCAGCCGATTCGGTTATTATTCCCGTACAGTGCGAATATTTTGCCCTTGAAGGTTTGGGCAAGTTGCTTAATACAATTAAAATAGTTCAGACACGATTAAATACCAAGCTTGAAATAGAAGGAATACTTCTTACAATGTACGATAGCCGGTTACGCCTTTCAAACCAGGTTGTAGAAGAGGTAAGGATGCATTTCCAGGAGTTGGTTTTCGATACCATTATTCAAAGAAACATAAAGCTTGGAGAAGCACCAAGTTTTGGTGAAACAGTCATTATGCATGATGCCCAAAGCAAAGGAGCTGTCAATCATTTGAACCTTGCACGTGAAATACTCCAAAAAAATGATATGACTAAAATGGAGCAAAAAGAAAAAAACATAAATATATAAAATGGTAAAAAAAAGAGCATTAGGAAAAGGTCTTGGCGCGTTGCTTGATGATTCTTCCGGCAGCCAGAAAGACTATGATATCAAAAAGGATATGATGCCAATAGGCACTGTGGCAAATATCCCTTTGGATGAAGTTGAAAGGAATCCATTCCAGCCAAGAGAAGATTTTTCCGAAGAAGCATTGATGGAACTTGCCAGCTCAATTAAAGAGCTTGGAGTCGTACAGCCGGTCACCGTCAGAAAAATTGAAGGTGAAAAATATCAGCTTATTGCTGGTGAGAGGAGAGTAAAAGCATCAAAAATCGCCGGTCTGACCGACGTTCCTGCTTATATCCTTGCAGCAGAAGATGTATCAATGCTTGAAATGTCAATTGTTGAAAATATCCAACGCGAAAATCTTAACCCCATTGAAATAGCTATTGTCTATCAAAGATTACTGGAAGAACAAGATATTACACAAGAAACACTAAGCAAAAGACTTGGGAAAAGTCGTTCTTCGATCGCAAACTTCATAAGACTCCTGAAGCTGCCTGCTGAAATACAGATCGGCCTCAGGCAGGAAAAAATAAGCGTTGGGCATGCAAAAAACCTGATCGCAATTGAAAATGTGCAAACACAACTGGATATATATCAAGATATTATTACGCAAAACCTTTCCGTCAGACAAGTTGAAGAAATAGTACAAAACCTGGAAGAAGATGCCGGCAAAAAAGCTCCTGCCAAAAAACAATCGCAAAATGTTTTGCCGGAGCTATTTGAGGAAATTCAAAATGAGCTTACCGAAATTTTCGGAACTAAAGTGCAGGTCAGATCCAAAAACGGAGAAAAAGGAAAACTGATTTTTAATTTTTCTTCTTCATCCGAATTTAAAAGAATCGTCACCATGGTCAACAAAAAACAATAAGCAGGTGCAAGTGTCCGGTATATATAGAGAGAATTTTAAAAAACTTATTTTAATTATGATGGTTCCGGCTAGTATGAAAACCGGAATTATTATTTTACTGGTGGGTTTATTGACCGGCTTTTTGTCAATTAACACTTATGCTGAAAAAAACTACCTTTTCTCCTGCCATGATTATTCAGGTACTGAAAACTTTTTAAGTACGGAAGAAGACGAAGCTTTTGAAGAGGAGCCTGATGTGCGGATAGCTTCACCTGCTAAAGCGGCTATGTTATCAGTAACTTTACCTGGCCTTGGCCAGATTTATAATCGCAAATACTGGAAAGTACCGATAATTTATGCAGGATATGGAGCGGTATTTTATTTCCTTGAAATGAACTACAAAAATTATCAGATGTTTCGAAGAAATTATATATATAGTGTTGACGGTAATCCTAACACACAAGTTGAGGAAGATTTTAAGCATTACTCAACGGATGTACTTCGCAGAGCTATGAATTATTATCGCAGAAACCTGGAAATAACTTATATAGTAGCTGCTGCACTTTATATTCTTAACATTCTTGATGCAAGTGTAGATGCTCATCTTATGGATTTTGACGTAAGCGAAGAGATCTCAATGCGTATGTCGCCGGCAATTGAAAGAGTTAACAATATATCACAATATGGTACAGGGTTGAAATTAACTATCAGGTTTTAAGTTAATGAAGATTTAAAGAAATAATAGTTTATACGGAGAAATATTATTAATCATAAAAACATGACAGCACAGCTATCAATTGCAATTATAGGTTATGGAAGGATGGGCAGGGAAATAGAAAAAACTGCTATCGATCGCGGGCATGTAGTAGTAGCACGTATTGACCCTGCTGTCACAGGTGAAGATTTCAGTTCACCGGCCTTTTCAAAAGCCGATGTGGCTATAGAGTTTACTATACCCGAAGCAGCGGTAAATAATTACATGGAGTGTTTTAAACTCAATATACCTGTTGTTTCCGGCACCACAGGATGGCTGAACAGGTTAGATGATATAAAAAAAGTATGCATAAATAAAGGACAAACATTATTTTATGCTTCAAATTTCAATATTGGGGTAAACATACTATTTGAATTAAACACTCGCCTCGCAAAGATAATGGACACGCAACCCCTTTATGATATGCATATATCAGAAACTCATCATGCAAAAAAGCTTGATGCTCCAAGCGGAACAGCAATTGTACTTGCTAATGATATAATAAACAATATCAGGCGTAAGAAAAAGTGGGAACTCAATATGAAACCTGGCAAGGAAACCATTGGAATAGAGGCCCTACGCAAAAATGATGTCCCGGGCATCCATAACATTAAATACGTATCTGAATTTGATGAAATAAGCATAAATCACAGAGCCAAATCCCGAAGGGGCTTTGCAATGGGAGCTGTAACAGCAGCAGAGTTTGCCGTAAATAATAAAGGGTTTTTGACAATGAAAGACCTGTTGAAGTTTTAATTAATGTTTCTCTGTAATATCAAACTTTTTTTGAATAACGAATATCGATTACTCACTTAATTTTGTATTTTATTTGGTGTTCGTGAGATCGCAATGTTATTCCCTTCGGTCATTGTTTACCTTTGGTCGGCACACTAAGTTAACGATTTTTAATTTAATTAAAACTTTACCCTTAATTGACAGACACTAATTGATCTTAGAATAATTATAAATTATGATGAAAAATATAGATATAAAGAGTATTCCCTTAAAAGCAAAAATAAAATTCGTTATAGTTTCATTGATTTACCTGCTTACTGTAATCTGGATTGGTAATTACTGGTTATTGCTGGGCTTACCAATTATTTTTGATATTTATATTACCAGGTTTATACCCTGGGGGTTTTGGAAAAAGCGCAAAGACGGTAAAAAGCCTCCGGCATGGATTGAATGGATAGATGCATTGATCTTTGCGTTAATAGCTGTATATATAATCAATATTTTTTTATTTCAGAATTACAAAATTCCTACATCTTCGATGGAAAAAACTTTACTTGTGGGCGATCATTTGTTTGTAAGCAAGTTAAGCTATGGGCCCAGGATGCCGATAACTCCGATATCTTTCCCGCTTGTGCAAAATACTTTTCCCATCATTAACACAAAATCGTACACCAACTGGCCTCAGTGGGACTACAGAAGAATAAGGGGTTTAGGAAATATACAAAGAAACGATATTGTGGTTTTTAACTTTCCTGCCGGTGATACGGTACCATTTTACCGGCCTAACCCTGATTATTACACTACGATCCTCGAGCTGGGCAAGCGACAAGTGGCACAACAACCATCTTTGCTTGATGACAAAACTTTTGATACGGAGTACGAGTACCTTATGTATGTAAATAGTCTTGGAAGAAATATTGTGCATAATAATCCCCGTGAATTTGGAAAAGTATTACATCGTCCTGTAGATCGGCGCGACAATTATGTTAAACGTTGCGTCGCATTGCCTGGTGATACTTTTGAAATTCGCAGCAATCAAATATATATTAACGGTATTGCCCGGGAGAACCCTGAAAGTATTCAACACAATTATCATATTATCACCGATGGTACTTTGCTGAGTCAACGATTTTTTAACAGATTTGAAATATCCGATGCCGATAAAAGAGAAGCGGGTATAGGCCCTCACTATCTATTACCCCTGACGGAGCAGATGGCTGAGACTATCAGTGCTTATGAATTTGTCAAAACACTTGAAGTTGATGAACAAAAAGCTGCAGGCAGCAGGCATAATGTTTTTCCACACAGCATTCACTACCCCTGGAATCGTGACAATTACGGTCCTTTATGGATACCGAAAAAAGGAGCAACAATAGAACTAAACACCGATAACCTCATTCTGTATAAACGTATTATTACTGCATACGAAGGTAATACACTCAACCTGGAAAACGGGATCATCTCTATAAACGGAAAACCTGTAAATAGCTACACTTTCGAAATGGACTACTACTTTATGCTTGGCGATAATCGCCATAAATCAGCTGACTCACGACACTGGGGCTTCGTTCCGGAAGACCATATCGTTGGAAAACCGTTACTTACCTGGCTTTCCCTTGACAAAGACAAAAACTTTCCGGCAAATATTCGCTGGGACAGATTTTTTAAATCTGCAACCAGGCATTAAAAAGAAAAAATATTAAGTGTAAACCTTTTTCTTTGGCAAGTTAAATTTTACCTCTTTTCAATATATATTTGCACCTTTTAGCATTAAATGTAAGTTAATTATTATTAATTTTATTGCTATAAGTAATTGACGGATTGCCGGTATAAATGATATTTGATTTTCGGGTAGAATATTTGTGTTGATGATCTCCAAAAAATAACATATAAAATGAAAAACAAGTATATAGATTTGATTGAACAAACCTTTGAATTCCCCCAGGAGGAATTTAAGGTTTTAGACAATGAACTTTATTTTCATGATATTCCGTTAATGGAGATTATTAAACAATATGGAACTCCATTGAAGATAACATATTTACCCAAAATCAGCCAGCAGATACAGAAAGCCAAAAGGCTGTTTCATGTGGCAATGGCAAAAGCAAATTACAGGGGCGACTATCATTACTGTTATTGTACAAAAAGCTCCCATTTTATTCACATCCTTGAAGAAGCATTGAAGAATGATATACACCTTGAAACTTCATCATCTTTTGACATACACATAATAGAGGAATTGTTTAAAATGGAGCATATTGACAGTAAAAAATATATTGTGTGCAACGGTTTTAAAAAGCAATATTACATGGAAAAAATATGTGATCTGGTAAACAATGGATTTGAAAATGTTATTCCCGTTCTTGATAACAAAAAAGAACTGGATTTTTATGACGGCCACCTGAAAAGAAGTGTAAAACTTGGAATACGTATTGCTTCCGAAGAAGAGCCGATGTTTGAATTTTATACATCAAGGCTTGGAATAAGGTATAAAGACATTATCCCTTTTTATAAAAACAATATAAAAAACAACAATAAGCTAAAACTGAAGATGTTACATTTTTTTATCAATACGGGGATTAAGGATAATGCATATTATTGGAACGAGTTGCATAAATGTGTGAATATATATTGTCAATTGAAAAAAGTTTGTCCTGAACTGGACAGCTTAAACATAGGAGGAGGATTCCCGGTAAAAAAATCACTGGGGTTTGAATATGATTATGAGTATATTACAGAAGAAATAATTGCCCAGGTAAAAAAAATATGTGTTGAAAACAATGTAGAGGAACCACATATCTTGACCGAATTCGGATTGTTTACTGTTGGCGAAAGTGGAGCTGTCCTTTTTTCAATTCTTGGTCAGAAGCAACAGAATGACCGGGAGCTATGGAATATGATAGATAGCAGTTTTATGACCACCCTGCCCGATATCTGGGCAAACAAGCAAAGGTTTATATTGCTTGCTATAAACAATTGGGGCTCGGAATACGAGAGAGTAAACCTGGGAGGGCTATCTTGCGACAGCCAGGATTACTATAATGCTGAAGCACATGCCAACGCTGTTTTTCTGCCTAAGATACGCGATGACGTTCGGCAATATATCGGTATGTTCCATACAGGAGCATACCAGGAAACCCTCGGAGGATTAGGCGGACTGCAACATTGCCTTATGCCTTCACCAAAAATGGTAATAATCGACAAAGATGATGAAGGAGAATATAACACGAAACTATTTGCCAAAGAACAAAGCTATAAATCAATGCTCAAGATACTGGGGTTTTAAGTTGTTTAAATACGATAAAACTGCTTCTCGCAAATTATGCAGATTTTACTGTCTGATTATCTAACATTGGATCTGCGTAATCAATGGGAAATAATTTAAGATACCTGATTTTATAACTAAATATTTTAACCTCAAAGTTTATTAGTTTATTATATTTGCTTTATAAATCAAACTTACAAAAGCCATGTCAGTACTTGCAGAATTTGCTATGTTTCCTACCGACAAAGGGGAAAGCGTCAGCCCATATGTAAGCCGCATCATCAAAATGATTGATGAATCGGGTTTTCATTATAAGCTAACACCTATGGGCACCATTGTGGAAGCCAATACAATAGAAGAAATAACGGATTTTATTGAAAAAGCTTATAAACTCCTTGAGCCCGATTGTAACAGGATATATTCCACAATTAAGCTTGATATACGTAAAGGTGCCGGCAACCGCCTTGAAGGTAAAGTTATGTCGGTTGAGAATAAGATCGGGAAAGTAAAAAAATAATAATATACTTATGCTGGTAAAACAAATACCTAATTTGCTTACAGGGTTAAATTTATTATCCGGCTGCATTGGGATAACATTTGCTTTTTCCGGCAATCTGCATTTGGCTTCAATATGCATATTAATATCTGCTTTGCTTGATTTTTTTGACGGCTTCGCTGCAAAACTGTTAAATGCACAAAGCCTGTTCGGTAAAGAGTTCGACTCATTGGCTGATATTATCAGCTTTGGTGTTTTACCCGCCTCAGTAATTTTTCTTTATATGTCGGATGCATTCTGCCGGGAATGCCCAAACTCGCCGGAATGGCTGTCATATAGCGCTTATTTTATTGCCCTTTTTTCGGCATTAAGACTGGCAAAATTCAATATTGACAGAAAACAAAAAAATTACTTCATAGGCCTGCCAACCCCTGCAAATGGAATAGTAATTTCTTCTATCCCGTTAATTCTTGAATATGGTATCGTAAACCACTATTTGTATAATACGGCAGATTTTCTTGTAAACAGCTTTCCTGCTTTACTTGTTTTTACAATAATAAGTTCGGCCCTGCTTGTCTTACCTTTACGAATGATATCAATGAAATTTAAGTCTTATAAGCTAAAAACCAATCGATTAAAGTACGTGCTTTTGCTTTTCACTTTGCTTGCTTTGATAATTTATGGAATTATGGCAATACCTGTGATTGTAATTTTTTACATATTTTTGTCAATCTTTAACCTGATCTTTAAAATAGATTAAGCTAATTATATCATGAACTACCGTGCCGAAATAGATGTGATGCCCTTAAAAGCCTTGCTCGACCCGCAGGGAAAGGCAGTTGCAAAAAGTATGAAAAACCTTGGGGTCAATGAAATAACAGATATAAGGATAGGAAAACATATTACTCTTTATTTGAAAGCCGACAGTGAAAAGTCGGCTAAAGAAAAAGTTGAAACAGCCTGTAAAAAATTATTGGCAAATCCAATAATGGAGTATTATGAATACCAAATATTCAGTGAATAAGAATAAAATTTACAACTATTGAAACAGCAAATTGTAAAATACAAATAATAAATATCAATTAAACCTTGTTAAATAGCTGATGATTGCCTATTTAGTTACTAATTAGTGTATATTTAACAGGGTAAATTACGATTTTGGAAATCTCAATTACCTAAACACTTTTTAATAACCCAATTTAACCTGGTTTTATGGCTGATTTTCATGAAACGGGCAAAAAAGGCGAACAGGCAGCCACATCATACCTTTCAGGCAAGGGATATCGTATTTTAGAACAAAATTGGCGATCGGGGCCAAACGAAATAGATGTCATTGCCCAAAAAGATGATTTAATCGTAATCGTAGAAGTCAAAACCCGTCGTACAAATTATTTTGGCGAACCCGAAGAGTTTGTTACCAAAACCAAGCAGAAACTTCTGGTTAAAGCTGCCAATGCTTACGTGCTGAAAAACAAACTGGATAATGAGGTAAGATTTGACATTATTTCCGTTCTTTTCAAGGGAAAAGACCATACCATACATCATATTGAAGATGCGTTTTACCCCGCGTTAAGTTAAATAATGGGTTTTTCTGAACAATTTTAAATTAATAATGTTACAACATATATAACCATTAGTGAACTTATTATTTTATAACAATTAAAAAACAAACAATCTATGGAAAACAAAACAGATAATTTGCAAGAAGCAGTGGGAATGCCCCTGATCGGCGACCCTGCACCTTCGTTTAAAGCAAAAACCACTATGGGAGATATAGATTTTCCTGCTGACTATAAAGGCAAATGGGTCATATTTTTTAGCCATCCGGCAGATTTTACGCCCGTATGCACAACAGAATTTATGACATTTGCAACTATGCAGGAAGACTTCCGAAAGCTAAACACTGAGCTCATCGGGTTATCAATTGACAGCCTTTATGCTCATATAGCGTGGTTGCGTACAATAAAAGAGAAGATTGAATTTAAAGGAATGAAAGATGTAGAAGTTCAATTTCCTCTTATTGAAGATTTAAAAATGGATGTATCCAAAAAATTCGGGATGGTACAACCCAATGCTTCAACAACTCAGGCTGTCCGTGCTGTTTTTATTATAGACCCCGATTCAAAAGTTCGTGCCATATTATATTATCCGCTTTCAACAGGACGAAATATGGACGAGATCAAACGTATGATAATTGCAATGCAAAAAGCCGATAAAGAAAAAATTGCAACACCGGCTAATTGGCAGCCAGGCGATGATGTAATTGTACCACCTCCGGGTTCGTGTGGAACCGCCAAAGAAAGAGTAGAAAAAAAATCAGATGATGTCTATTGCCTGGACTGGTTTATGTGTTTCAGAAAAGAGAAATAATTATTCGTCATAAGCCATTTTAAAAGGGGTTGCGCTAAAATAATGCGTTAACCTCTTTTTTTTTTACATGATTGTTAAACCTTAAATTATATCTTTGCAAAAATATTCGCAATATCGCATTTATTTTTTGTAGAATATGTTTACGGAATAAGGTATAAAATGGTAATAAGTTTCGACAAAGAATTAAACTTAATTGATTTCTACCCTGTTCTTTTTAAGAATCAAAAGATATCCATAGATAAAAAAACCATTGATAAGGTAAAATGCAATTTTACTTTCTTAAGTGATTATTTAAACGGGAAAATTATTTATGGAATAAATACAGGGTTAGGCCCGATGGCTCAATATAAAATAGATGAAGGTAACCGCCAGGAGTTGCAATACAATTTAATACGCAGCCATTGTGCCGGCACCGGCGAGCCACTTGATGATTATTCAGTCAAAGCAGCAATGATAAGTCGCCTGAATAGCTTTGCAAGAGGTTTTTCCGGTATTCATTATAAGGTTGTTACTCTTTTACGCGATTTGATTAACAATAATGCAATTCCCCTGATGCCGGAGCATGGAGGAGTAGGTGCAAGCGGTGACCTGGTTCAACTGGCACATCTTGCCTTGGTGCTTATCGGTGAAGGAAAAATAAAATATGATGGAAAATGGCAGACAACCGAAAAAGTTTTTGAACATTTGAAACTTTCTCCTGCTGAAATTCATATCAGGGAAGGCCTTGCATTAATTAACGGAACTTCTGTGATGGCTGGTATAAGTATTTTAAATCTTTTGCGGGCCAGAAACCTGTTAAACTGGATGGTTATTGCTTCAGCTATAATTAACGAACTTGTTGAATCATATAATGATCATTATAGCTTAGAACTTAACTCCGTCAAGCGTCATCATGGTCAAAAAATAATAGCCCATGCAATGTGCCGTTTGTTGAAAGACAGTCATCTGATATCACGCAACGACAGTGTTTTATATCATAACGACACCAAAGATGGGTTTTTTATAGAAAAAAGAGTGCAGGAATATTATTCCCTTCGTTGCGTCCCGCAAATTTTAGGGCCGGTATATGATACCCTGCTCCATGCAGAAAAAGTTGTGCAAAACGAAATTAACTCTGTAAGTGATAACCCTGTTATTGATGATAATAATAAAAACGTTATCCATGGAGGCAACTTTCATGGTGATTATGTTTCGCTTGAAATGGACAAGCTCAAAATAGCTGTTACACGGTTGGCTATGCTTTCGGAAAGGCAACTTAACTTTTTGTTAAACGACAAAATCAATCAAATATTACCACCTTTTGTCAACCTTGGAAAACCGGGATTGAATTTTGGAATGCAGGGAGCACAATTTACAGCAACTTCAACAACCGCCGAGTGCCAAACACTCTCAAACCCAATGTATGTTCACAGCATACCAAGTAATAACGATAATCAGGACATTGTTAGCATGGGAACAAACTCCGCCCAGCTAACAAAAAGAGTTATTGATAACGGATACCAGGTGCTAACCATTGAATTGATGGCCTTACTGCAGGCAATTGATTATCTTAACCTGAAAAATAAATTATCTTCTTTTTCTAATCATATTTATGAAGAGTTGCGCGAAATATTTCCTAAATTTGTAGATGACCATCCTATTTATGAAAATGTTAACAAAATTAAAGAATACATTGATATTAAAAATAAATATCTTAATATTATAGATTAATGTGAAAAAAAAAGAGACGTTTTTTGTCAGATAATTGTTAACCTATAACTTTGCTTAAATAGGCTTATTTTATAAAACATACTGATAAGTAAATAAAAAAAGTCGCATTTTAAAATTCAAATCTTTTCCAAAAAATCTGATAAAAATCACAAAAATTATGAAAATTGCACTGGTAACAGGCGGATCAAGAGGAATAGGGCGAGCAGTTTGTATTAAACTTGCTGAAATGGATTTTTATGTATTGATCAATTACCATAAGAACTCTGATGCTGCCAAAAAAACGCTTGAATACGTAAAAAAAGCAGGCTCAGATGGTGAACTCATGCCTTTTGATATCAGCAACCCCGAACATATCGAAAATGCTTTGAATAACTGGAAAGAAAACAACAAAGAGAAGTACATATCAGTATTGATCAATAATGCGGGAATACGTAAAGACAATCTGATGATATGGCTGACCGACCGGGAATGGCATGATGTTATTAATACAAACCTTAACAGCTTTTATAATATCACAAGACATCTATTACAAGATATGCTGGTTAAGAAATTCGGAAGGATTGTGAATATTGTATCACTTTCAGGAATAAAAGGTTTACCCGGCCAGGTTAATTATTCGGCAGCAAAAGCTGGTGTTATAGGTGCTACAAAAGCGCTGGCACAAGAGGTTGGTAAAAAGAACGTAACAGTAAACAGTGTTGCCCCGGGTTATATCAAAACCGACATGACCAAAGACATAGATGAAAGTGATTACAGGAAAATAATTCCCCTTGGCAGATTTGGAACTCCGCAAGAGGTAGCAAATCTTGCCGGATTCCTGGTTTCGGAAGATGCATCTTACATTACAGGTGAGGTTGTATCCGTAAATGGAGGATTATATACATAAAGAATCAATAAGAAACATTATTAAACCGACAGGCATGATTATAATCAGTGTCTGTCTATAATGTCAAATTTTTTTAAATAACGAATATCGGTGAACGATTTTTGATTTTTGAAGTTGTGGAAAAATTAGATTATTATGCCAAACTTAATAAATCGTAGATCGTTAATCATTGTTTACCCCTCCTGCTCCGCCTGCCCCGTAGCGAAGCGTACCGGGGTAGCGAAGCGTGTTAGGGTTCTTAAATGAAAAAACTCTTTAAAGTTTTAAGTTATTTGGTTTATATTATTTTTGCAGTAATGTATACAAATGAGGATAAAAATTCATATATATGAAGCGGGTAGTTATAACAGGTATTGGCATATATTCTGTATTGGGCAAGGATCTTGAGTCTGTTAAGGATTCACTTTATCATGGTAAATCGGGGATTGGTTATGATCCTGCCAGAAAGGAAATGGGTTTCAGAAGCGGATTAACAGGTATTATCGAACATCCTGTATTAAAGGGCATTTTACCCAGGAGGCTTCGCGTTGGAATGGCTGAGCAGGGCGAGTATGCTTATGTTTCGACACGGGAAGCGTTGGAATATGCAGGTATAGACGAAGGATATTTTTTAAACAATGAGGCCGGGATATTATATGGCAACGACAGTTCGTCAATACCGGTTATTGAAGCAGCTGATAGTATGAGAGCAAAAAAGGACACTACATTGCTTGGTAGCGGTTCAATATTTCAGTCAATGAATTCTACGGTAACCATGAATCTTTCCGTGATATTTAAGCTGCGGGGCATAAATATGACTATTAGTGCTGCATGTGCCAGCGGAGCTCATGCTATTGGCCTGGGATATCACTTTATCCGTTATGGGATGCAAAAAATGATAATCTGTGGAGGCGCACAGGAGGTAAATGCATATTCGGTGGGCTCTTTTGACGGTTTAAGTGCTTTTTCAACACATGAAGATGAACCCATCAAAGCATCAAGGCCATTTGATGCTGAACGCGACGGATTAGTACCAAGCGGAGGTGCTGCTACCGTGATCCTTGAAGAATATGAGTCAGCTAAAAAACGTGGAGCACCAATTTTAGCTGAAGTAATAGGCTATGGTTTCTCATCCGATGGTAATCATATATCAGTTCCAAACCAGGAGGGTCCAACAAGAGCCATAGAAATGGCTGTTAAAGACGCAAAAATAAACATAAACGAAGTTGATTATATTAATCCCCACGCTACATCAACACCCGTAGGCGATGCAAATGAAGCCCAGGCATTGCATAAATTATTCGGAGATAATAAAAAAGTAATGATCAGTGCAACAAAATCAATGACAGGGCATGAAATGTGGATGGGAGGAGCAAGCGAAATTATATATTCAATACTGATGATGCAAAATGATTTTGTAGCACCAAGCCTCAACTTTGAAACACCAGATGAATATTCTGAAAAACTTAATATCGTTACCAAAACTGTTAATACAGAATTAAACCTTGTGATTTCCAACAGCTTTGGTTTTGGAGGCACTAATTCTGCGTTGGTCATTAGAAAAATGTAAAGGTTTTTTTACTTTTGTAAGCCAATTTAAAAATAAAAACAGAATTTGGATGGATCGGATTGAACGAAAATCATAATACTATCTTGACAAATTCTTTTAAAATTTCTATATTTATACTTTAAAAAAAATATAAGTTTTAAAATAATTAACATTACATATGCAGAAAGAAGTAATTGTTGATAAAGTAAATAACTTTTTAATTGACGAGTTTGAACTTGAGGAAAGCCAGGTAAAACCGGAAGCTTTGCTTAAAGATGACCTTGAAATAGAAAGTCTTGACTTTGTTGATATAGCTGTAGCCATTGAAAAAGAGTTTGGACTCAAAGTTGTTGGTGAAGAAATGGTGGATGTTATTACACTGGGAAGCCTGTATGATTATATTCATAAAAAGGTTAATCGAAAGTAATGGCTCAATGGGATGGAAGAACAAGAGGCGGGGTGCTCGGATATAAAATTTTTATTTGGATACTAAAATATACAAATATCCGATTAGCGTACTTTGTGCTTTTCTTCGTAGCTTTCTGGTTTTACATTGTACTTGACAAAAAGCCCACCTGGTTTTACTTCAGAAAAATACATAAATATTCACGGCTTAAGACAATAATAAGCATTTACAGGAATTATTATAAGTTTGGTCAGATACTGCTGGATAAAATAGCCATACTGGCCGGTTTTACAAAAAAATTCACCTTCAATTTTGACGGAGAAGAATATTTGCATCAGTTGGCAAAAGAAAATACCGGTGGCGTTTTAATAGGGTCTCATTTAGGTAATTGGGAAATAGCAGGTCAATTACTCGAACGTATCAATACCAAAACGCATATTATTATGTATGATGGAATGCAACAACAGGTTAAAGATTTGATGAATGAAGTTATCAACAAAAAAAATATTGGTCTTATACTTATAAGAGAAAATGACAGCTCCTACCTTTATAAGATAAGAGAAGCCCTCAACAGGAAAGAAATTATAGCAATGCATGGTGACCGGTTTTTGCCCGGAGCAAATACTGTTACAACGACATTTCTTGGTTATAAAACAGAACTTCCTGCCGGCCCTTTTTACCTTGCAAGCAAGTATGGGGTTCCGGTAGTTTATGTTTCTGCTATGAAAGAAAAAACAACCCATTATCATTTTTATGCTACCAGGCCGAAATATTTAAAATATCCGGCAAACATCAAAACCAGGAAAGCTGAATTGAAAGCTATGGTTGATGATTACGTAAAAGAAATGGAAAAGATGGTTCGTGCCTACCCCCTGCAATGGTTTAATTTCTATCACTTTTGGAAAACTTAATTTGAATAGATCTTAAATAATAAATAACAAATTGCAAATAACAAATAACAAATAATAAATAACAAATAATAATCAAATTTCAATTATTCAAATTCCAAACGTAATTGTTTTGGTAATTGAGATTTTGGTAATTGAGATTTATTTGAGATTTGTTATTTGAAAACTGTTATTTATATTTTGCTATTTGGTGCTTTTTTAAATTTAAGTTAGGCTTTATAGACAGACTCTAATTACTTTTTAACCGCTTAATACATATATTATGAATGATTACGGATCGGATAATAAAAGTGCACAACAAGCCAGGTCAGATGCTCAAAAGATAGCATTTGCCCCTATGATGTTTCAGGCAGCCAGGGTAATGCGCAACCAGGGTATTTTGAATGCATTGGAAGTTAACAGAGCCAAAGGAATGACGATAGAGGAAACCGCAAAATATTGCAGCCTACCCTATCATGGAACCAAGGTATTATTGGAAGCCGGAATCAGCCTGGAAATTGTATATGTGAAAAATAATAAGTTTTTTCTGACCAAAACAGGTTGGTTCTTGCTAAAAGACGATTTGACAAATGTTAATATTGATTTTACACATGATGTAAACTACCTGGGGTTCTTTGATCTTGAAAAATCAATAACAAATGAAAAACCTGAAGGTTTAAAGGTTTTCGGGCAATGGGAAACTATTTATGAAGCTCTGAGCGAATTACCTGAGAATGTTCAAAGCAGCTGGTTTAAATTTGACCACTACTATTCCGATATAGCTTTTCCCGAAGTATTACCCGTGGTGTTCGAACAAAATCCAAAGAAGATACTGGACGTCGGCGGCAATACGGGCAAATTTGCAATCAATTGCTGTAAATACAATAATGATGCTCATGTCACCATTTTAGACCTGCCGGGTCAGTTAAAAAAGGCTGATAAAAATATTAAAGAATATGGATATGAGTCACGTATAGAAGGTTGTCCTGTTAACCTTCTGGATTCATCAAAACCTTTTCCCGGCAGATATGATATAGTCTGGATGAGCCAATTCCTTGATTGCTTTTCACAGAAAGATATATTACATTTGCTCACACGTGGTCGTAACGCACTTAACAATAACGGCTCACTTTACATTCTTGAAACATTCTGGGATAAACAAAAACACCCGGCCGCAATGTACAGCTTGCATGCTATATCACTTTATTTTGTTTGCCTTGCCAATGGTTGCAGCCAAATGTACCACTCCGGCGATATGCTCAAACTTGTTGAAAAAGCCGGTATGTACGTAGATAAAATTATTTACAATATTGGAATCAGTCATACACTATTTATTTGTAAACCAAAAAAATAAAGCACAAAATGGTTGTATCAAAAGAAAACATAATACAATACATCCCTCAGCGTCCGCCTTTTGTTATGATTGATAATGTGGTTGATATTGATAAAGAAAAGGTTTTATCCGATTACAAGATATCAAATGAAAACCCTCTTATTAAGGACGGATATTTCCAGGAAGGAGGATTGATTGAAAATGTTGCACAAACAGCTGCTGCCGGAGCAGGCTACGAATCTGTTTCCAATAATAAACCCGTAAATATCGGGTTTATCGGTTCAGTTAAAAATCTAAAAACCTATAGCCTTCCAAAGCCGGGCGATATCATCGAAACTGAAACATTAACTATTAGTAAAATAATGAATGCAAATATTATTAAAGGCAAAGTGAAAAGCTCAGGTATTACACTTATGGAATGTGAAATTAACATATTTATGCAAGAACAATGAAAACTGCACTATTATTTTCAACCAAATATGGCAGCACGGAAAAAGTTGCCAAACAAATCGCCGGAAAGCTAAATATTAATGTTGAAATTGTAAACCTGGCCGATCAAAATATTGATATAAAGCAATATGACGCTTTTATTCTCGGGATGCCCGTACTGGCAGAAAATACAACTATTCATATGCGGCGCTTTTTGAAACAAAATCTTGATTTTATCACAGACAAGTTAATTGCGGTTTTTTTACTGTGTTGGAACAGTCAAAAATGGGAAGTATATCTTGAAAAACTGTTTAATAATAAACTGCCAAAAGACTGTATTTCTGCATGTATGGGCGGCGAATTTAATTTTGATAAAATGCATGACATTGAAAAAAATATTATCAGGGATATGACAGGGGTTGAAAAGACGACATCAAAAATATCACAAACGCAAATAGATGAGTTTGCCAATAAGATAAACAGGCGCTTAGGTTGAAATTTTCCCGTTATATATTTTTACCTGCTTTTCCATGAATTATCGTAAGGCAGTAAAACTTCCGAAGCTAATACTTCTTCAAGTAATCTTCTGTTTTCAAGATAACCGGCAAATAATTTAAAAGCTTTATGTTTTCTTTCTTTAAGCACCAATAATGTAGAGTTTATAGCGGCTTTTACAACTATCGGGACTCCCCCTCCCAGTTCAGCCCAGTGCCCGCTTAAATACAAACCTTTAACGGGTGTTTTGTAACGGGCTACTCCTGATAATATGTTTTTTTTGCCAGGCCTTGGCCCCATCATGCTTCCGTCACGGTTCCGGGTATATCGCCAGAATGTTATAGGCGTTGCAATATCATATTCAATAATGTGTTCACGAAGGTTCAATACGAGTTTTTTTTCAACCCTGTTTATAAGTTTTTCAGCATACACGGTTTTTAACATCTTGTATTTTTCTCCCCTGATAATGTTGCCATTTTCGTCTGTAGCTGTCTGCCAACGGTCATTACTTTTGAATAACGCAGGCATGATAATTTTAAGTGTTCCATGACCTGCAGGTGCAAGGGTACTGTCTCTAGCAGATTGAGGAATTATTGAAATTTCGCTCTTTTCTACATCCAGGCTATCATCATTATCTTTTTGTTCCGGGCCGCTTTTAATAAACGAAATCAATTCTTCTTTCAATCCCAGACCTTCAGCCGGACAATCCAGGAAAAGATAAACAACGAAAGCCGAACCATAGATATCAGCTGCTCTGAGCTTTTCTGTCATTTTTGCCGGCACATATTTTTCCGGCATCATCTTTTCATACAATGAGCCTGAATCGCATGCAGCAATTATTTGATTGCAAAAAATTTTGTGATCCCGGTTTTCACTTTCATATATAACGGACTTACAATTTTTGTTTTCTATGATAATATGCTTTGCCCGGGCATTATAAATTATTTTGTTGCCAAAAAAATCGACAACATGTGTAAGCCATTCAGGATAAGTATGACATCCCCCTTGGGGCGGTTTTTGAAAGTCGTTGTTATATGCCCATCCAATAGGGATAAGGCATGAAAGCAAGTCAGGTTCATTGGCAAACATCTTATGTAAAAACTGTGCTTTGAAAAGTTTGTTTAAACCTTTTGTTTTACCCTTTTCGCCGGCATACCCGGCATATTTAATAAAAGGTATTGCAAATTTCAGCCTGCGAATATGGTATTTTATTTTCTCTGAAATATTCATTGTTTCGCCGGAGCGAAGGATCTTATTATACCTTTCAAAATGCGGGTACATTTTTTTTGCAGCGGAAAAAAAACTTTCGATGCTTTTTTTTTCAGAAGGATGATCTTCAATAATCTGTTGTTTGAGTTCGTCAGGATTGTTTGTTAATAAATAATCGAAGTTTTCCCCAACATATCTTTTAATACGTTTTTGTGGTTGCGCGACAGGGTAATCGGTTCCGATGAGTTTGAAAATCCTGGTTGCAAAACCATCTTCACCGCAATTGTTTAACCAGTGAATCGAAGCATCAAAAACAAAACCGTTCTTTTCATATTTAGCAAGATAACCCCCCGGCTTTGAATTTAATTCAAGTACACAAACTTTTATTCCGGCTTTACTTAGTAATGCCGCAGATGTTAATCCGCTAACCCCGGCACCAATAATTACCACATCAAAAAAATTGTTGCTTTCTTCAGGCATTTACAGGTTATTTATTTGAATTGAACAAAAAATAAAAGTTATCAAAACTACATTATTTTTTGGCAAAAAGAAATTTAAGGTAAATTCTTTTTTCTCTCAATCTTTCGGTCTCCGAGTTCCTTGCGCCTATGAGTCAGTCAATCACCCTCATATTAATCCTCCCCTGCCCTATCCTTTTTGCCTTCTCATTACTCATGAATGTTTTCTTAGCATCTCCAAAAAGTATATCATAATTGTGTCAATTTTAAATCATAATTAAATTTATTATTTATTTTTGCATCGTTAAACGGTAATTTTGGTTTACACATACTTAGTCTAATGAAAGAAAAAGACCTTTATGTAGATTTCAAGCCTCAGCAAGCTGTTTATTATGTTGAGAAAGATGACAGCACTTACGGACCTGTTATCAGCGGGTCGCAGTTATCTCATGATTACCTTGAGGATTTTTATTTTAAAAGAAAAAACCTTGAAAAAGAATTACGTGAACAGTTAGCTGATAATCAAATCAGCCCCGTCTATTATTATATGACCCTTCAGGAGATAGGTATTGGCGACCTGGCATCAAGAGTAGGTGTGAGTAAAAGAAAGTTGAAAAAACACTTTAAACCAAAATATTTTGAAAGGCTTTCAGTCCGGATAATAAAAAAGTATGCAACAATATTTAATATTCCGATTGTTTCGTTGTTGCAATTAGTAATTGTCAAGCAAGAGGATCAGGAAAGGATTGAATTTGAATATATGAATACAAAAAATGATTGTTTTATTATTACAAAAATAGGTATCAAAGAGAATGAATAAGGTGATAGACTTTGAGCATAGAATGGCTGCTCATTGTGAAACGGGTACGCTTACGGCACTTTTAAATTATAATGGACTTCAAATAACCGAGCCATTGGTTTTTGGAATTGCAAACGGGATTTTTTTCGGTTATCTTGAATCGTCTAATTTCCCTTTTCCAACTTTCATAGTAAGGAGCCGTCCCGGCCAGATAAGGGAAAATATTTCGAAAAGGTTGAATATTAAGCTTAAGAAATACCGGTTTAAAAATGCTGAAAAAGGAGAAGCCCAGCTTGACGAATTGATTTATAAAGGCATACCGACGGCAGCACAGGTTGATTTTTTTTACATGACATATATGCCTGATTGGCAACGTGTGCATATTAACGTTCATTTTATAAACATAATAGGTATAAAAGACGGCAAATATATTATCAGCGACAGCTATTATCCAAAAAAAAGCGAATTAAGCAAAGAGATGATGCGAAAAGCACGATGGGCAGGCGGCTTTATGGCGCCAAAAGGTTTTATATATTACCCTGTTGATGTTCCTGAAAGTATTGATTTGAAAAAACCTATTGTTACGGGAATAAAAAGAGCCTGCCGAAACATGTTAAGCTTGCCCGTACCTTTTGTCGGAGTAAAAGGTATTTACAAATTTGCCGATAAAATAAAGGAATGGCCCTCGCTGGTACGAGATACCGAACATCTGTCGCATGAAATTATGAAAATAAATATCCTGCTCGAAGATCAGGGTACCGGCGGTGCCGGGTTTCGATTTATGTACGCAACATTCCTGCAACAAGCCGCAGATATATTAAAAAACGAAAACCTGGCAGATATGTCAAAAAAAATGATGGATATTGGTGATAAGTGGAGAGAAATTTCTTACTTTGCTGCAAAAATCGGAAAAAACCGTGACCTCGGCAAAGAGAGATTGAATGAATTAAGTGAGCTGATACGAAACAGGGGTGATGAAGAAAAAAAGTTTTTCAGGGATCTAAGAAAAATGGTGTGATTGTTGAAGCCATGTTAATGTAAGATTATTTTTGTTTTTTGTGATTTTCATATGGTAATTAGCATTAAAAGTAAAAGCAATTAAATTGAAATAGCTCAAAAATATATTTACTGATTTTAAGCAAAAAAATAACAAATATAGTGTCAAATTCGAACAATATGTCGGTAACTGAAAAAGAACAGCTAAGTTATGAAATAAAAAATCTTATAATTGAAAAGCTTAAGATTACTCATATAACAGCTGATGAAGTTGACAATGACGCACCTCTTTTTGATAAAGACAATCCTATAGGGTTGGATTCTATTGATGCAATAGAGATCGTTTTAGCCCTGAAGGAAAAATATGGAGTTCGTTTAGCCGACCAAAACCTTGCCAGGGAGATACTGGTATCAGTTAACACAATTACCGAATTCCTTGAGAAGGAATTAAAAAAACAATAAACGTTTTACATCCTGATGAATCATTCCTATCTGCTTATCGGAACTACTTTTGGCAGGTTCATCCGCTTACTTTTCAGAAACGGCGGATTTTCATTGCGTTATATTAACAGGTTTATCTTTTTATTACAAGGCAGTATTTGGTCATCTCTTTTTTGTTTTGTTGAAAATATCAAATTCAGGAAAAAGCTTCAACAACAGCCCGAAATTACCGACCCGGTCATAATTGTTGGCAATTGGCGAACAGGATCTACTTTCCTGCATCAAATACTGTCACTGGATAAACAATTTTCTACCCCTTCAGTGGTACGCGTTTCGGTTCCAAACAGCTTTCTTGTATCGGAAAAATATTTCAGAAAAATCATGAATAAAGTCGTATCCCGGACACGACCTATGGATAATGTTAAACTAGGGCCCGATGAACCCCAGGAGGATGAATATGCATTACTGAAAACAGCAAAATATACCATCCTCGAACATCTTATATTTCCACGGAAAAACAGACCTTTTTCAAAAACCTTTCTGCAACTTGACGAAAAAAGCTTTTCGCAGGAAAATGCAGAAAAACTTAAACTGTTTATTAAAAAATTAAATTTTAAAAACCCCGGCATCATACTGCTTAAAAACCCATACCATTCTTTTCGTATTACCCGGTTAAAAACAATCTTTCCGAAAGCCCGTTTTATACATATATACCGAAATCCGAAGAAAGTAATACCCTCAACAGTAAATATGTTTAATATTATCGGAAGGCAAAATGTTTTGAAAGGGAAATGGCAAAAGGAAAACCTGTTTACTATATCAGAATTATTCAACTATGTATGGAAATGTGTTAAAAATCAGCTCTTCTCTTTAAATGAGAAGGATTACATTGAAATCAAATATGAAGATTTTGAAAAAAATCCGAAAAAATATATAAAAAATATCTATGACTATTTTGGATTTGACTATTGTTCTGATTTTGATTCTCAGGTTGATGAATTTTTTGATTCGGTAAAAAATTATAAAAAAAACAGATTCCCCTTGGCTGAAGATGAAGCCAGGCATATTGAAGATCAATGCAGTGATTTTATAAACCATTATAATTATGATTAGTAAAGGTTAACGGGTGACGAGAATGATTTAATCAACGTACTAAAAAAACAAATAACGGAGAGATGAAACTACGTCTTATATATCCTAAATGGGAAAAACTGGCAGAGCAAACCACTTTTAACCTTCCTCCCCACGGACCTGTTGTTATGGCAGCAGCATTACCCGGTGATGTTGAGGTAGAGTTTATTGATGAAAACGTACAAAAAGTCATTTTTGATGATAAACCCGATTTGATTGCCATTTCGGTAATGCTCACAGCACAGGTTAAAAGAGGGTGGCAGGTCTCCGACCGTTACAGGAAAATGGGTAAGCAAGTTATATTCGGCGGCATAGGCACCATGCTTCATGCCCGGGAAACACTTGAACATGCAGATTCTGTTTTTTTAGGTGAGGCAGAAGGTCGATTAGATGAAGTTATTAACGACTTTAGAAATAATAATCTGAAAAAAGTTTATAACTATATGCTTAAACACCCCGATATGAAACTTGTAGAGCCTGCCAGAAGAGATATTCTCACGCGTGAGTTCTATTTCCATAAAGGCGTGCAGATGGTCGACCTTGTACATGCATCCAGGGGCTGCCGCTTTACCTGCTATCCTTGTTGTGTTAATTTTCTTGGTGGAAAATCGTTCAGACCAAGACCTGTAGATAATGTTGTTGAAGAACTGGAAACTATTGACAACAACAGACTGTTTATCGTAGATAATTCCCTTGCACAAGACACTCAATGGGAAAAAGATCTGTTTAAAGCAATGATACCGCTTAAAAAAAAATGGTGCAGCCATACCATTGAAGATAAACCCGAAGTGCTTGACCTTGCTGCTCAAGCCGGCGCATGGTATGTTTACCAGGCTATATTTGATACATCCGACTATATCAAAGAAAGAATCAAAAAATACCACGATAATGGAATTATGGTAGAAGGAACAATACTCCTCGGAATGGACAACCAAACCGAAGATGATATTCTCAGACTCATTGATTTCCTTATGGAAATTGACCTTGACCTTGCCGAATTTACAGTTTTGACACCGTTCAGACATACCAAAGCCTATGATGATCTTCTGCGCCAGAGAAGAATCCTGGATACAAACTGGGATAATTATAATAGCGGAAAAGTTGTATTCAAACCAATGCATATGAAGCCGGAAAGACTACAGGAACTTTATTACTATGCCTGGGAAACGTTTTACAAAAACGAAACCCAGGAACAAAAAATGTTTAAACTGATACTCAACGTCATTGAAAAGGAAATAAAAGACGGTATTTATAAAAAACGAAGAGAAGATTTGGCTAACGTTAGTTTTGGCAATAAAATAAAACGGTAAAAGAAATGGGGTACAAAGAATACAATCATAAAAAAAACTATATTGACGAAATTTTTGAATTCAAAGGTTTATGGGATATGCCTTCAAAGTGCGGGCTGAAGATTATCAGGCAAGAAGATAAAGTAATTGTCATAGTAACAGACCTGTATCACGAAAATCCCGGAACCTCTGTAACAGAATTTTGTGCCCAGCTGGCAACAATAATTACAAAAGAGAAAAATATTGAACCCGAAAAATTATTATTTATTCAGCATAACCCTGACATAGGGTCAAAATATGAATTTCTGACAGAATCTTTTGACCTGGTAGGCTTCAGGATTGAAGGCCGGCAACTGGCCGAACCAAAATGGACAAAAACCAGCAAGGAAAAGGTTGAAGAAATGGTTAATGGCAAATAACAATTATGAAGTATTTGATTTCAATACTGTTTTTGTTATCACCCACAATACTGTGGGCTGAGCCTGTCCGGCAAAATATCCGTGGTATTGTAAAGGATAATATTACCGGGATACCTCTTGAAAATGTTAATGTTCTGTTATCAAACGATACTGTCGAGCGAGGAACGACAACGGATAAAACGGGTGCTTTCCTGATAGAAAACATTCCTGTAGGATATTATGATCTTTTTTTTTCGCTGGTGGGTTATGAAAGCCGGTTTTATTCGCGTATCAGGATTGTCAGTTCGCGTGAGTATTATATCATTGTAGAGATGGGCGCTTCAATTGAGTTGCTTGAAGAGGCGACTATTTTTTCTTCAATCAGGAAAGACCGGCCGGTCAATCCCCGGGCTTTGGTCAGTTCTCGTTCTTTTACACTTGAAGAAGCTAATAAATATGCGGGCAGTTATGGTGACCCGGCCCGCATGTCAATCAATTTTGCAGGAGTATTGCCGGCCAGGGACAACAGGAATGACATAATCATAAGAGGTAACACATCCAATGGCCTGTTATGGAGGATTGACAACATAGAAGTGCCAAATCCGAACCATTTTGGTGCAACAGGCTCTACAGGTGGCCCTATAACTATTATAAATAACAATCTTCTCCGTACTTCCGATTTTTATACAGGGGCATTTCCTGCACAATACAGCAATGCTACGGCAGGAGTTTTCGACCTTAAAATGAAACCAGGAAACCCTGATGAACATAACAATTGGACACAACTTGGGTGGAATGGGCTGGAACTGGGAAGCGAAGGGCCGGTCTGTAAAAAAAATAATTTAACTTATAGTGCCGCACACCGATACTCTTTTGTGGATTTATTAGCTAAATTGTCACCAAACCTCCCCGAAACCGTCACATATCAGGACTTTTCCATGAAACTAAACCTCCCAAACACTTCCCTGGGAAATTTTTCCCTGACTACAATAGGCGGAACCAGTAGCATCGAAATTCGGGACTCCGGAAAACCACAAGACAAATGGTTGTTTGAAAATAATGGTGAAGATATTAAAAACGCATATAAAATGGGTGCCGCAGGACTTACACATACATTTCATGCAGGGTCAAACAGTATGATTGCAACGACTATAGCTCTTACAGGAAGCAGTTTAGAGAATAAAATTGATACTTTTTCAGTTAATGATCCTGTTCCGTTCTTATGGGCACATGAAAAATCAAACAAAGTAAGAGCTTCTTTATCATCTTCACTAAAACACAGATTTTCTCCCAAAATAGATGTTTCTGTTGGCCTCTATGCTGATGGGTTTAATACCAGATTCGTTGACAGCCAATACGTTGACAACAATTACATACACCTTATCAACTCAAAAGACAAAAGCTTCTATTTATACAGGCTTTATTCGGATATCTCTTATCGATTGAGATCAAATCTACGCTCCTATTTTGGAGTTAATATGCAATATTTTGAATTCACGCAAGAAAGGCTGGTTGAACCACGCTTTGGCATAAGATGGGATGTATCCGAATCTCACTCTATAAGTTACGGCTCAGGCTTACATAGCCAGATGCAGCCAAAAATGATCTATTTTGTTATCAGTGATGTTGATGGTGATAAAATATTGACGAATAAAGACCTTAAGTTTACCAAAAGCTTTCATAATGTTGCAGGTTATGATTATTTGATTAATCCTGATCTGCGATTGAAAATAGAAGCATATTACCAGCATATTTATGATGCCCCGGTTTCGCTTTCCCAGCCGGCTTATTCATTACTGAATTATGGAGCCGAATTTTATGTTGAACGTATCGATAGCCTGGTAAATGAAGGAACAGGCAGAAATTACGGTGTTGAGGTAACATTGGAAAAATTCTGGAGCAACAACTATTATTTTTTATTTACCGGCTCATTGTTTGATTCCAAATATACCGGAAAAGACGGCATAGAACGCAATACAGCTTTCAATGGAAATTTTGCTTTTAATTTTTTGGCCGGTTACGAATTTCAATTGTTCAACCATAAAAGATATTTAAACCTGGGAATAAATTTCACTTATGCCGGAGGCAGACCTTATGTGCCTTACGATATAGAAAGCTCTATGCAGCATCGGGAAGTAAAACTATTCTGGGAAAACGCATACCAAGTACAACGCGAAAATTATAGCAGAGTCAGTTTCAGGATAGGCTTCAGGCAAAATCTGAAAAATATCAGTATCGAAACAGCCTTCGATTTGCAATACCGGTCCGATTATACAAGTATATATTATGACCGCCTCGACATCGAAACAGGAGAAATAATAAAAACATTGTCTATGGGATTTTACCCGATAGCAACTATTAATGTGAGCTTTTAAAATTTGACAGAAAATAACAGTAAATAAATTTTTAAAAAATATAATCTGTTTCATATTTATTAATAATTTTACATTTTTTAATACATATGTTAAACCAAACTTATTTAAAATGAAAAAAGTAATATTATTAATCAGTGTTGTTTTTTGTATTATAATTGTTGGCTGTAAACCGGCTGTACATTTGGTTCAGGGTGATCCGGCTACTATGAAAGGAGAAGAAGTAATTGAAATCCGTTTTGCTTATGATGATATGCGTGTCGGGGATAAGACAGAAGAAGAATATGTACAAAGCCGAAAAGACAGAGCCGAGGATGAAGAAAGAGCTGAGGAATGGCATCAGAGTTGGCTGGATGACAGATCTAACAGGTTTGAACCCAGGTTTGTTGAATTATTGAACAGATATACCGAAGACCATAATATACTTTTTCAGCCAAACCGGGACGATACCAGGTATATTATGGTAGTTAACACATATTATACCGAGCCAGGATTTTATCATTTCAGAAGCAAACCTGCTGAAATCAGTTTGAATATTACTTTAGTAGAAAGGGATGACCCTGACAACCCGGTTGTTGAGTTTGACATACCAAGCGCAGAGGGAATAGCTACCCCTGACACCGGAACACGTCTTCATACTGCATATGGCACATCTGCAAGACTTTTTGGGAGATTTTTGAGCAGACAATTGAGATAAATAAATAACCGGCAAAAAATATAAGGGGAAATATTTTGTTTCCCCTTTTATTTTTGAGACTACTCACAGCCTTTTTTATTCAAGCGGAATAAGATCACCCTCTCCATATATTCCTTGTATTTCTATTTCCGGACTACCAAGATAATAAACATTGCCTTGCAGATGTATCTCAACTACAAGCCTTTTTTCAACCTTTATATATGCATCATTGGAACTCATTTGGTTAATGTATGTATGACTTGCATTCATTTTCCTTGAGTCAAAACGTCCGAAAGCCCGATAAAAAATGCCAAGGTAATTCACATTACCTTCGTAATGTATATCGGATGTTCCGGATTTAAAAGAAAGAAAAGCATGATGTGTATTGGCTTTTATCCTGACATCCCCATGACCGTTTTTTACTTTGAGATTAAATGAGCTGCCTTCTATTGGAGTAATTGTTTCTATATTTCCATATCCCGAATAATACTCCAGGGTATCCAGTGATTTGATATGAACATGTGCTTCAATGGGTTTACCGGGGTCACGAACCCAGTTGCATGAATTCTGGTTTTTTATTTTCAGAACACTGTCGTTTATTGTTGTGGTTATATTTTCAATAAGGTTTGCCCCTGCATATATTTTAACATAATTAAAGGTATCAGGATATAAGAACAAATCAATATTATCCTGCAAGCGAACATTATTGAAACTTTCCAATTCACGTTCTTCCCATATGTGATCTCCCGTGGATTTAAAACAATCACCCGGGAAGTTGTTATCGCAAGCCGTTAAGAAAAAACAGAGCGCTATAAGTGATTTAATAAAACCCTTTAAATAGCTTATTACGCTTTCTGTTATTCCTACTATTAACCGGAAGCAAATTTTTATTGAACACATATTTTAAAATATTTTGTAGCCAACACCCATTTCTATAAATTGTGCCCTCAAAAAGTGTGTTTTAAGGGTTAGGTTTAAGATGAAATTTTCGTATATCAAATGCCTGAATCCTGCCCTGTGATAAAATATACTCTTTTGTTGATCATGTTTATCATAAAAATAAATCCCTTTATGAATAAGGAAAGCGGTGCGGGAAAAGTCCATTTGAAAACCAATGGATGCGCCATGATTAAAATGCCGGGGGATATAGTCTTCTTCATCCAGATGCGATAATAAATGTTTATTATTATAATAATAGAAAATATCATAGCCAATTCCAATATTAAACTTTTGGCTTATCGGCTGGTTCAGCATACTTGAAAGACTAACTCTTGGGCATTTTGGGCTGCCGGCGGGATATACAGCCGATAAACCACCTGAAGCAACAATTACAAGACCGGTAGAGCGTTTTTCATCAAAAACATTTTTTTCTTCTCCCCTTCCAGGAATGATATCCGTCTCACCAAAAGAGATTCCCAATTTTAGTGAAGGAATATTAATGCCTTTATTTGGTATCTGAACCCGTCCGTTGCTGAAGTGAGTCACACCAATACCGGCAGTTATATGGTATTTATCCCTGATTATGAATTCATTTTCCAGAATTATATTAACAGCTAAGTTTAAATGTGTACTTATTGCTGAATTCTTATAATTATCAAGCCTGTCAAACTTTTTCGTAAGATACCCTAAACCAAGTCCATTTCTGAGATTTAACCTGAAGTTTTGACTGTTTATCAAGGAAAACTTTATATGTGGCATTAATGCGTAAGCCTGGCCTAAAACCTCGGGATAAGCAAGGTCAGCATATAAAAAATCAAACCCTATATTCGGATAGCCGTAAATGTGATGCCAATTGCGGGTACCCCAGGTTATACCCGAAACCGAAATATTATAAAAAGGAAAATATCCTTTAAAAAAATGCAACAATTCATCGTCATGCGGAGCAACAAACCCGTAATGAATTGACGCCTCAACCCTATTAAAAGAAAAATCTCCCGCGAATGTTTTGTTTTGGTCAGTAACAGACAAAACAAATATTAAAACCAACAAGGTTAATTTCCTTCCACGCATTACATTTAATTGTAAGATATTTTTAACTATTTTGCAAAAATAATCAATTATCTATTTAATACCGGGATGTGCCAATATAACTTTGGCAACCTTTTTTATCAATGGATTATGTATGATATTCTTATTAGCATTTGACTTTTTTTATCAGATATAAATTCTTATTTTGCCGGTTATTGAAAATAAATCAGTGGTAATGAAAATCCTTTTAATAAACACACCGCGTTCGCCATATAATGGTATTCTTAAATATGCTCCGGAAAAGGCAAAACCCTATATACACAAAAAGCTTATCGGGCCTCCCCTGGGTTTGATTACCCTTGCTTCAGCCGTTAAAGACCACGAAGTTATTGTTTTTGACACAAAAGGTGAATATGATTTAAATGATGGCACACCCGGATTACCCGAATTGGTAAAGAATCTTGTGCTCGTACATAAACCTGATATTGTCGGCACAACAGTTATTACCAGCGAGCTTTATTACGGTATTGAAATTTTGGAAATGGCTAAAATTGTTGACCCTGGCATAATTACTGTTATAGGCGGACAGTATGTTACCCTACGATTGGAAGATTGCTGCCACCCTGCAATTGATATAGCTGTAAAAGGCCATGGCGGTAATAAATTACAAGATATTGCAGATGCTGTTGAAAAAGGAAATAAGCTCAATACGGTTCCCGGTATATACATAAACAATGGGATTTGCTTTCAAAAAACAAAAATACCTGAGAAACCATGCAACCCTGCCAGTGAAGACTTTCTGATCCCCGACCGCAAATTACTTGAGCGCTGGAAAGAAACATACAAGGTGAAAAATGCTCCTTCACCCGTAACATATCTTTTCACTTCACTGGGATGCCCCTATAACTGCACCTTTTGCTCGATATGGAAAGAATATGGCGGAAAATTCTTTCAGAGAAACCTTGAATCAATTATAACAGAGCTTAAAGCAATCGACTACGATATTGTCAGGTTTGCCGATGCAAACACTATAATTGATGTTGATTTCATTGACAGACTTTTTACACGCATCGAAGAAGAACAAATCAGCAAAGAATATATTATGGATATCAGGGCTGATACGGCAGTTAAATATCCACGGCTCATTGAAAAACTGGCAAAGAATGGCCTTAAAATAGTCATTTGCGGGTTTGAATCATTCAGGGAAAAAGAACTGGAAAAGTATAACAAAAACTTTAATGCTTCATTGATTGAAAAAGCCATCAATATATTTCATGATAACGGAATAATGCTGAGAGGCAATTATGTCATACCTGCCGACTATTCTGCCGGCGATTTTAAAGCTTTAGCTGGCTATGCAAACTCGCACAAAGTATCATACGCCGGCTATACAATACTAACCCCTATGCCGGGAACACTATATTATGATGAGCAGAAAAATAATATTATTGACCACGACCTTCGTAAATATAATTTCTTTAATGCGGTTTTGCCTACCAGGCTGCCGACTGAAGAATTTTACAAAAATACGGGAGCGTTATGGCTTATAAGAAAAGGAGAAGATGTTATCTGAATTATAAAATGTAATTTTTATAAGCTGATTAATGAGAATGTAACGCCAATCAACGCATAAACAGCTTTTTCACTATTTTATTTTTTTTAATAAATAATATATTAATTATATCTTTGTAATATTATTAACCAAATCTTCAACCTTATGAAAACACTGAAATTTGTTCTTTTGGCGCTGCTTTTAAGTTTTTTCTGTATGGGCTCAGCTGCCCAGAATACTTTAAAAAATGCTGTTTATTTATCACCGGTTTCTTTTAATAAACCATTATCTGATTTCGGATTTCCAAAAACAGAAATTGAAACCTCTTTGAATACTGTTGGTTTTGGCTTTGGAGTTGGCTATCTCTTTTATTTTACCGAACCGGATATTGTTAATTTTGGCGCTGATGTTACATTTGCCAGTCTTGATTTCAATTTTAACAATATCTCGTTAGATGGTAAAGAAGAATTAACTAACTCTGCAATGTTTGCAATGAAATTGGGACCTGTAATGACTATTGTTCCGCAAAATCAAATCGGTATTGATTTTTATTGCCAGTTTATGTTTGCAATATCCGGGTTTGATTATTATCATGAAGGTGCCGTAGAAAAAGTATCTGCCATTCCTCAATACAGGGTTGCACCCGGAATGCGTTTCGGTTATAATGTAATATATTTTAACTTTGAATATAATTGGGGGCGGCCTACAGTTAAGAAAAAGGCAGGAACATCACAAACAATTCGTGAATTAAAAGTCAATCAGAGTTTTTTCAAGTTTGGAATTACAATAAAATTTCGCGCATTCGAATAAATCAAACAAGCTTTGATAAATTTATTACTTTGTGATCCCCGTCTATAAACCTTGATATCCTTTTAAGGCTGTCACCGGGGCCACACTCAATGAATTGCTTAATACCCGTTTCAATGAGTGTGGTCTTTGTTTTATACCAATCAATAAAGGAGGTCAAGTTTCTTATTATTTCAGATTTTATTTTGCCGGGATGAGATAGGATCGCTTGGTCTATGGATGATATAACTTTATAAAGAGGCACATCAATGGATATTCCATCAAATATCTTTTCCCTGAACCCTTTTGTATTAATGAATTTAGAATGATATGGAATTGATACCGGAAAAATATTGAAGTGAATAGCTCCTTCTTTTATTGATATATTATGAAACTCACTTATTTCTGATTCGGCAGCTGCAATGGTGTATGAATGCTGATTGTTTTTAACGACAATTTCAATGTTCAGCCCCCTTTCTTTTATAATATATGAAATATCGTCATAAGAAAATCCTGTAACGGTAGCCATTTTAAACTTTCTGTCATAAAACTGTTTGTAAAGGAGCTCATATATTCTTTTTATAAGAACTGCCCCGTCAGTTAATGAAATACTTTCTGCACAATACAAAGCAGAGTACAACCCCATACTTATCGAACTAATATTTGAAGGAAAGGTTGATTTTGATTTCAGAATATCTGAGTAAATGCAGCTTACCAGGTAGGTTACCAGTTGATTCTTTAACTCGTCATTAATATAGTTATTCTTTTTAACATCAAAATCTCTGATGTTTACACCGGTTATTGATGATATGTGATTTAATTTTTCGGATAAGTTTGCATTATGATCCGTTAACAATTTAATTTCAGAGTTGAGGTATTTCAATACAAATGCGGGAAAAATAAAAGCAATTTTATTCATTTTTAAGTATTACATAAAAAGTAACATTTTCGTTTGATATATCAAGCTCTGATATGATCTTTGGGTTATTCAAATCGTTCATGATCTTTTTTGTATGGCCGCTGATTTTTATTTCATAGCCGCTAAAAGACCCCCGGCTGAATAACAGCTCAATATCCCGCCAATGTACAGAACTTGTTGTCCAGCTGTTTTCAATTGCTTTAAAAAAGGCTTCTTTGCAGCAAAAGCTTAACGGGATACACTTGTGATAATTAAACCTGTAATTTTCAATTTCACGATCAGTAAAAACCAGTTTTATAAGTCCTGAATTTTCAATATCAGCAAGATATTTGTCGAATCTGCTTATTTCCTCAGTATCTATGCCGCAACCAACAATCATAAATTAATCAATATTAACAATGTTTTCTTCATGTTCTATTATCAATAATTGCATGTCAATCAACTCACCAATAGTCCTAACAGGATTCTTAACACTGTACTTTCCGATAGTTTTGAGGTCTATATTTAAATTGTATTTTTTTTTGAAAATCTCTATTAATTCCAGAAACATAAGTGAATCACCGTCAAGATCATCAAAAATATGAGTGTCATTTGTGATTGTATCAGGCTCGACTTCACATTCTTCCGAAAAAAAATCTATAACAATATCCTTTACATCTTGTCTGATTTGGTCTGTAATTTCAATCATGATAATTTCGTACTTTAATAATTATGTCAAAAATATTAGAATATTCTTCTATTTACAACAAGAATTTTAAAAAATTTGTTCTTTTCGTTTGTTATTTTCAAATTTGTTTATAAAGCTTTGTAAAAAAAGCCGTTAAGTCAACTTCTCTTTGATTTGTTAAGTCGGAAAATATTGCTTCCTTCAAATCTGAACGACAACGAATTACAGAGAGTGAACGGAGTTTCGAATAATTTACAACACTCACAATGTAATAATGAATGCAAGATATGTAAAAATTGAATCGAATTTTGTAACTTGCGAAAAAATTTTTAATCATATCAGGGCTTACCGCAGCATAAGGCTGCAAGCAAATTTTGACTATAGTTTGTACATAAAAAATGTTATTTGGGTCTGCTAATTACACAAATCATCACTTCGTAAATTGCAAATCGTTAATCGGTATTCGATATTCAAAAAGTGGTTGGTTCATTTTTGAAGTTTTCAGAAAACAAGATTTTTTAAAGTAATAACATAAGGATGATTAAAAACCATAAAGTGGCATTGAAGGCAGGTGAGGCACAAAAAATCACCGTTATTCTTTTAGTGCTCAACCTGGTGTTTATTATACTGAACCGTGCTATTGAAGCATTCCTTTTATTGCAAAACCATCATTTTGAAGGTATAATACCTGATGTATTGCTTGGATTGGTTTTTGACCTGCCTGCACTTTGCCTGGCCGGCATTTTGTTTTTCCTGGTTTTTTTACTGTTGCCATCGGCCTGGTCGGGTGCATTGAAAATTGTAATTTTAGCGTTATCTTTTCTTTTCCATCTGTTTCATTTGCAGCTGCTCTATTTTTTTTCTGCCACACTCACAACGCTCGATCGCCTGTTGTTTGCACATACATTTGAAGAGCTTGTTTTCACGATCAAGACAGCCGGTATAGATTTTGGTTTGGTTTTAAGTTTATTTGTCTTATACAGCCTGTTGTTCTGGCTTGCAGCATGGCTGTTTTTCAAATACCGGCTTTTTATCCGTTTCCGGAAGGCAGCTGCATGGATCGTTCCGGTTATTGCAACAGGCTGTTTATGGATGAGCCCGGGATATATCGTTACGCATTCATACCAAAGCATCAACATACAAAAAAACAAGTCTTTGCATTTTTATGAGGATGTTGTCAAACATTTAAGTCAAAAAATATTTTACAGGGACAGAGTGTATGACATAATTGCCAATTCCGAAAAATATCAACAATATTATTATGAACACGAATACGTATCAAAGGAATATCCTTTTTTAAACAAAAGACACACTTGCAACCCCTGGGGAAATTTTTTCATAAAGGGTGAAGAGCCCCCGTCAATTGTAATGATCATTGTTGAGGGATTAAACAATGACTTTCTGCTTCCTGATGATGGAGTTATGCTGATGCCTTTTCTTGACAGTCTCAAAAACGAAAGTCTTTACTGGGATCATTTTCTTGGAACCGGCGAAAGGTCTTTTGCCGTTTTGCCTTCCATGATAGGTTCGTTGCCTCATGGTGAAATTGGATTTTCCATGTTAGGCGACATGCCATTACACCTGTCGCTGATCAATCAGCTAAATCCTTATGGTTACAAAACAGGGTTTTTCTACGGGCAAAGCGGATACTTCCATAATAAAGAATCTTACCTGTACCGCAACAATATTGACATTTTTGTGGATAAAGAAAACTTTGACGACGGTTTTACAAAGATTTATGATCCCAAAAGTGATTATTTCTGGGGTTATCATGACCGGGATCTTTTCCGAAATTATTTTATGATCACCGGCGATGACAAAAGATGCAGAAGACTGGATATATTTTTTACGGGAACCATGCATTCGCCTTTTGCAATAGATAATGAAAAGCATTACAACAGCAGATATGACCGTATTATCAACGGTTCAAATTTGCCTCCCGAACGTATTGCATATTATCAGAATTATAAACATTATTTACGTACACTTCTTTTTACCGATGATGCATTAAGATATTTTTTTGAAAATTTTTCGAAAAACCGGTGCTATGAAAACACCATTTTCATTATCACCGGCGACCATCCAATGACGGAAGTCCTTGTTGCCAATCCTTTAAAAAAATATCATACACCGCTCATTGTTTATTCCCCGCTGCTAACCCGCAGCAAAACCATCAGCAGCGTGGCAGGACAGTTTGATGTTTTACCTGCATTGATAAATTTATTGGAGCGGAATTTTGAAATTGATTTTGGAAAGTATTCGAGCATTTTCGGACTGCCTGCCGACACAACCCGTGAATTCCGATCCAGGGCTATGATACCTTTTATGAGAGGAAACAGGCTTGTAGATGAGCTTTTATACAACAACTATTTTTTGTCCGGCGGCCGGCTTTATGATGTTCGTCCCGGTTTTGAAATCATACCTGTTGATAAACCAAAAATCAAAGAGAAGATGCAAATGATGCTAAAAGCTTATAATAAGGTAAACGATGATATGATAAGAGAAGCAAGGCTTATCCCCGATTCACTTTTTTTCAGCCATACACATTTACAACCGCTTATTGATACTACCTATACAAGAACTGTTAAGATAAAACCGGGGCTGGAATATTATAATTTATCGTCTGTTCCATTACTTTCGTTGCCGGAAGAAAAATTTTATGTTTATGCACGCGGAATTATTGCCGGAAGGAAATCAGACCCGATGCCATTGCTGGTTTTTGAACGGCGAAACGAACAAGACAGTGTTTTGCAATGGGATGCTACAGGACTACATCTCAGGCAAAAAGGTAAATCGTATGGTGCATCTGTCTATTTCAACTAATATTTAATTATAGAGCTGGAACCACCACCTGCCGGGAAACAATATTTAAAGGTCTATTTCTGGAACGAAGACTCAACAGAGGTAAAATTTGAACACCTGGAACTGAAAATATTTTTTGAAACGAATAAAATTTAAAATCACTACTGTCCGATTAAAATTAAATATAGCCACTAAGACACAAAAACACTAAGACTCACAAAGCTGATAGTGCTGATTATAAAGCCCTTAGTGCATCTTAGTGTCTTAGAGTCTTG
>PWZB01000099.1 GCA_003567625.1 Bacteroidales bacterium
AATGACAACTTGTTGTAAGTTATTGATATAGTGCCATCTAAAGGATTCTGAATTTTTTCAAGTACTAATATTAAATAAGTTTAATTGATTTAAGAACCCCGATACATTTCATTACGGGGCAGGCAAGGATTAACGATTTACGATTTACGAAGTTTGGCATAATCACCTGATTTTCTCTCAACTTCTAAAATCAAAAATCGTTAATCGATATTCGTTAATCGATATTCGTTAATCGATATTCGTTAATCAAAAAAGTTTGACATTATCAACCAGTCACTAATTAATTGTCATTCCACATCGGCGACCCAAGGTCTGGGTCTGAACATTCTAAATGACAGGGTTATATTGTATTGCATACACTCATCGTGCTATCTGTACACGTTTGGTTATTACGTTTTTGCCCGTGTGTATCTGTAAGAAATAAACTCCTGTGTTCAGAGTGTTTACGTTGATATTGGTGCTTAATGCATCTGCAGCGATCTCTTTGACTACTTGCCCGCTTATGTCTATTAAGCGGACATGGTTGATCATTTCGCTTGACTCAACGGTAAACATATCGCGTGCAGGGTTGGGGAATACTTTTACTTCAACAGCGGTTATTTCTTTTACGGATATATGGCTGAAGAAAGCAGTAAGCTTAATATCTTTAGCCGGCATGGTTACGGTTGTTGTTGCATTATAGGGGTCATCAACATAGTCGGTATCACCCCACCAGTAACCGAAAAACCAGCCTTCGTTAGCTTCGGCAACAACCTCCACTTCTTCGCCCATTTTATATTCGCCTGCGCCGGTCACATTACCACAATCTTCCTCGGGTGCTATTTCAAGGGTAAGCTGGTAATAGCCCATCTCAAAATTGGCAGTGAGCTCAATGTTTTGAGCAGGCATAGTAACTGTTGCTGTTGCTGATGACGGATTGTCAACATGTTCGATATCGCCTGTCCATTCGGCAAATTCCCAGCCTTCGCTGGCTTCGGCAACGATCTCTACTTCTTCGCCCGTATTGTATTCGCCTGCGCCTGTGGCGCTGCCGCCTTCTTCCGGTTCGACTTTTAGAGTAAGCAGATAACCGGTCATTATGAAATTGGCGGTAAGCCCGATATCTTCTGCCGGCATAGTTACGGTTGCTGTTGCTGATGACGGATTGTCAACATGTTCGATATCGCCTGTCCATTCCGAAAATTCCCAGCCTTCGTTAGCTTCGGCAATAATCTCCACTTCTTCGCCCATTTCATATTCGCCCCCACCCGCTACGCTACCGCCATCTTCAGGGTATGCTTCAAGCGTAAGCGTATAATATTCTGCTCCTTCGATGCCGGGCCGAAACATTAACGCCTCTTCTTCCGGGTTGCCTTCTATCCAGGCCTTATAATACATTAATACGGGTCCGAAATGATCTTCATGAAACCAGTAGTAACTCTCAAATTCAACAGTTTGGGTAGTAACCGGCATACCATACATATATACTACAAGTTTAAATGATTCTATGATCTTTATCCTTAATACATTGGTAAAAGTACCTGTTGGGAGCACCAGCGTGCCTTGTGCATCAGCCGATATACTGATATTTCCGTCTTCTATTTTCACAGAATCTTCTCCGGCTCCAAGTGGGCTGACATCTCCTTCGTACGAGGATGTAAAGAAATCACCGGCGGTTATGGGAAAGGGAAATTCTAACGCACCTGCATTATAAACACCCCAGAAATATCCTCCGGGAAGTTGAGGGTCTGGAGCCGCAAAACCCCACCTGAGCCAGTCATTATCATTTACCTCATAATAAACATAACCTCCTTCTGCATCAGAATCAGACTCGGCTATAGTAGCATGTGGAAATAAATATCCATGCGAGGTAGCATCAACATCATGATAAGAATATGTCCGTTCAACCCCGGTAGCGGGAAGATCAGGATAATCCCACAATTTATCATTTACAGGACCCTCTCCCTCAGGATCAAATCCAAAATGATTTGCCCTCTCATAGATTATCGTATCTCCAACAGAGGGAACCTGGTTGGCTTCGGTAATTGTTACCGGCGACTGCGAAAAACTAATTGAAATAAATGCTGAAAATCCCAGGAATAGTAATATTTTTTTCATAATTCCTAACATTTTTTTAACAAAGATATAAAAAATGCTTTTTTATTTGGCAGCTCAAAAAAAACAAATCTTAAAACATGATTGGATTTATCAGAATATGATTATTCGCATATAAGCGGTATTGCCAGGATGTATGATTCTTTAAACCACTTCCTGTTTCTCCAGAAATTCCCGGAATAAATACATTCTCCTTCGTGATATGTTTACTTCAACATCGTTTGCAAGTATTATCTTGCGTTTGGTTGAACACCTGATTTCACAAACATGTATCATATTTACAATAGTACTGTTGTTTGCCCTGATGAAACCGAATTTTGAAAGTTCAGTCTCATATTGTTTCAGAAGCTTGGTGATGATGTAATTATTATTGTCGGCAGTATGAACCGTTGTTAAAGAACCTCTGCATGTTAAATGCGTTATTTTATCCGTTTGAATTAAGGTTGTCTTACCCTTTTCTTTCAATATTATCTTATTATCTCTTTGAAGATTGAATATTTTTTTCATAGTTTTTTGGTTTTTGGTTAATGTAAAAAAGGTTTGATAAAAATACTGAAGCTACTTGCTTACAAGCATTATGAGAAAAATTGTTTCGAATAAAACAATGGGAAACGGAATTCAATATTGGCAAATCAGATGTAAAAAGTGATACTGTTGGGATTTTTTGGTATTCTAAACAAACACCAGATGAAGGCATGCTGGCAATGAAAAGACAGGTTGCTGCTGATATTTCCATTGTGTACCGGTTAATTGGGTTAACATTCAGTAATTACACAATTGAACATATACTACATTCAAAGGCAAAAATAATATGAAAAAAATAATAACAAAGTTTTTTTAAGAAATATTTAAATAAATTAAACAAATTAAACAAATATCCAACATCTCAGAACTAAAATTTATACAGTTAATTATTATTTTCAGCGTAACGGGCAACCCAATTCACATGTTTTTATTTTTTTTACTCACATACTCATAGAACTCTAATTTTCAGGATTCTCTCGTTTCAATATTATTACCTTTTTAGTGAAAACTTAAACTTCAAAAACCAAGATTAAAACATGTTTAACTATTTGATTGCACAATTCAAATTATTTCTTTTTCTTTGCACTTTTTAAAAATCACTTTTTATTCTGCTAACCTGATAATGTTTGATACAAATAACAAATCGGTTTATATTACCCGTTTATCAAAATTTTTGCCCAATGATCCTGTTATGAATGAAGATATGGAGGATTTTTTGGGTTATTTTAAGGGAGAAAGATCACGGTCGAAAAATATTATATTGAGAAATAATGGTATAAAGAGCCGTTATTATGCTTTGGACAGGAGTGGTAAATCAACTCATACGAATTATGAGCTTACATCTGAAGCCATAAAGGGTCTGACGGGCGACGGCTTTGCTCTTACAGATATTGATTTGCTGGCATGCGGAACCACATCGCCCGATCATTTGCTTCCGTCACATGCTTCAATGGTCCAGGGGCATTTGGGATGCAATCCTGTTGAGGTTATTTCGCCTGCCGGCTCGTGCAATTCCGGGATGCTCGCGTTAAAGTATGGCTATTTGTCGGTATTGTCAGGTTTTTCGAAAAATGTAGTATGTTCGGGTTCGGAAAAGATATCTACATGGATACAATCCAAAAATTTCAGCGAAGAGGTTGAAAGGCTTGAGCAATTAGGCGAAAATCCTTATCTTGCCTTTGAAAAAGAATTTTTGCGATGGATGCTTTCAGATGGAGCTTCTGCGGTTTTATTGCAAAACAAACCAAACAGCAATAAGCTGTCATTAACAATTGACTGGATTGAAATAAGATCTTATGCCAATGAAGCAAAAACCTGCATGAGCGCGGGTGCAATATATAAGGAAAACGGCGGTTTGATCCCATGGCGCGATTTGTCGCAGGAAGAACAGATGAATAATTCTGTTTTTACCCTGCGGCAGGATACAAGAGTTCTTGAAAGGCATATTACCAAATTTGGGGCATGGTTTTTGGCAGAAATAGCGCAAAAAAGAAATTTTATACCCGCAGGGACAGATTATTTTTTACCTCACATGTCATCGGAATTTTTCCGTAAGATCATTAAGAAGGATTCCCGGGAATATGGAGTAGAGATACCTGATGAAAAGTGGTTTACCAATCTTTATAAGGTTGGCAATGTAGGTTCTGCTTCGGTATTTTTAATGCTTGAAGAGCTTTATAATTCAGGAAAACTAAAAGCCGGTGATACGATCCTGGCTATGGTACCCGAAAGTGCCAGGTTTTCATATGCATATATGCATTTAACGGTTGTATAAGTATGAAAAAGGATCAGGTTCCACAAGACGATGCCAATATGCTTGAAGGCAAAACACGTGATCTGCAATACGCAGTTGATGAACATGGTAATTATACTATTGTGAAAAGTGTAGGATGGGAACCGAAAAACATAGTGTTGCAACGAACCTGGGAAGAAATAAATGAAAAGCTGAATCATGCCCGCGAACAAGTTAAAACAGGCAAGTACAGCCCATTGTATTACCATATGAAAAAACATCTTATGAATAAATGGATGTTGGCAAAATATGCAGGTGTAAATGTTTGTAAAGTGTGGTTTCACCTCAAACCAAAAGGGTATGCTAAATTAAGCCCGGAAAATATTGAGAAATATAAAAAGGCTCTGAATATGAAACCGGGGGAGGATATAAGTGATGTTGATGCATGATTATGCTGATGTGCTAATGGGTCAGGGGCATAGAGCATGGAGCATAAGGCATGGGCATTGGGTAATCGGTAATCGGTTGACTGCCGACTATTTTGGGATTTGGGATTTGTTATTTGGGATTTTTTATGTGGTTTACAGGTTTGGCTACCTGTTACTTATATTAATCTGATGAGGTACTGACATAAATGAAGATTGACTATGAACATAAGATGGCGGCTCATTGCGAGAACGGTTCAATAATGAGCCTTATGAACTACCACGGTATTAAGCTTAGCGAGGCTATGGTTTTTGGTATCGGGTCGGGTATATATTTTTCGCACATACCGATTATAAAGCTCAACGGGATGCCGATGACATCATTCAGGCCCTGGCCTGGTGCTATTTTTAAGAGGGTTTCAAAAGCCCTGGATATTGACGTTGAAGTTACCAGGTTTGGAGATCCCGAAAAAGCAATGAGAGCTCTTGACATAAATCTTGAAAAAGGTATTCCTACCGGTTTGGTTGTAGGTGTCTTTTATTTAGACTATTTCCCAACATCATACAGATTTCATTTTAATGCACATAATATAATAGCGATCGGAAAAGAGGACGGAAAATACATTATCAGCGATCCTATTATGGAGACATTGGAGTACCTTCCCTATGATAACCTGAAGAAAGTGCGTTTTGCACAGGGGTTGCAGGCGCCTAAAGGTAAAATGTACTATATAAAAGGTTTGCCTGATGATATTGATATCAAAGGTGCTGTAATTAAAGGCCTCAAGCGGACTGTCAGGGAGATGGTTGTACTACCCGGGCCGGTAATAGGAGTAAGGGGGATACGATATTTATCAAAAAAGGTTAGGAATTATCCAAGAAGGTTTACGCCTGCGGTTGCAGCAAAACATCTTGGGCAGATCGTACGGATGCAGGAGGAAATAGGTACCGGGGGAGCCGGGTTCAGGTTTTTGTTTGCTGCTTTTTTACAGGAAGCATCATCACTGTTGGAAAACCCCAAGCTAAACGAGCTTTCGGCACGAATGACCGAAATTGGCGATATGTGGCGGGAATTTGCCGTGTACGCCGGCAGGATTATTAAAGAACGTAATGAAATAGAAACTTATGATAGCATAGCAGATATGTTGCTTGATATTTCAGAGCAGGAAAAAATGGTCTATAAGAAGCTGGCTGATATTGTGAGATATCTGTCAAAACAGTAATAATAACAACAGCTTAGAAAATAATATTTATGAAACCCCCATGTTTTTTAAAACTCAAACATAACCTTGACAAAGTCTGCAATCTGGGGGTTCCATCATACCTTGAAAAATAAATTTTGTTATGATGAAAAATAATATTTTAATAGAGATCAACAATTTAACCAAGATTTATCTTAAAGGCAGGGAACCCGCACTGGATGAATTAAACCTGGATATATACAACGGAGAAATATTCGGGCTGTTAGGCCCTAATGGTGCCGGAAAAACTACTACGATCTCTATTTTATGCAATTTGATAAGCTCAACTGATGGATATTGCAAAATTAACGGATACCAGGTTCAGAAAGATTTCAAGCATATAAAACACTTTATTGGAGTTGTTTCACAAGATATTGCCTTATACCAATTATTGACAGCATATGAAAACCTCTTTTATTTCGGAAGCATGTATGATTTGCCAAGAAAAGAACTGAAAGAGAATATTGATTATTTCCTTGAGAAAATGGGTTTGTTTAAAGTGAAGAATGAAAAGATAAAACACTTTTCAAGCGGAATGAAGCGAAGAGTAAATCTTATAGCCGGCATTTTGCACAAACCATGGCTGGTGTTTCTTGATGAACCTACTGTTGGGATTGACGTGCAATCCCGAATGGTCATTATTGATTATTTGAAAGAGCTAAACCTCAAAGGTGTAACTTTGATGTACTCATCGCATATGCTGGATGAAGCTGAAAAATTTTGTACCAGGATTGCTATACTTGATTATGGCAAATTGCTTGCAATCGGTACTCCGGCTGAACTTATAGAACAATACAATGAACACTGTGCCAACCTTGAGGATGTCTTTTTAAATCTGACAGGAAGGCATGTGAGGGATTAAACTTTATTGTTTAAAACAGCAATATGGTTTTTTGGGGAACATATGATAAGGATTAATTTAAAAAGCTTAAAAATATAATTTACAAACCTCAAATAGCAAATAACAAACAAAACTCAATATTCAATATTCAAATCTCAAACTATTAAAGCCGGGAGTTATAAATCAAAAAGTTTGGAATTTGACTATTTGTAAATCGGATATTATTTGTATTTTGTAATTTGTGTTTTGTATTTTGTAATTTTTGGGTAATAATTACAATAATAGATGTTAGCTGTTTTAGTAAGAACGGATAAAAAAAAATGAGAAAGCTTTTAGCATCAATACAAAAAGAGTATCGGATTCTGATACGTGATATTGGAGGATTGTCTCTGATGTTTATAATGCCATTGGTTTTGGTTTTTATCATTACTATACTCCAGGAAAGAACTTACCAGACAATTGGTGAAACGCGTGTGCCTGTTATATTGATTGACAATGATTTGGATTCTGTCGGTGCGGCTTTTTCGCAGGGAGTGAAGGACAACCGTTTTTTTGAGGTTACGCTTATATGCGGGGCTGATTCGGTGCAAATGGTTGAAACCAGGGACGACGTGGCTACCGGCAAATATCAGATGGGAATAATTATACCTGAAGGAACTACCGGGTCTATAAGAAACCGTGTAGTAGCATTGGTACAGCAGCAAGTGCCTGCTATGATGAATGTGGACACGGCTAACCTTAAACAATCAGTGCAGGTTGACCTCTTTTTTGACCCTATTACCAAAGAGTCTTTCAGAAATATTATAAAAAGTAATTTGAGAGAATTCAGCTCTAAGATTGAAACGCGTATAGTTTTCATAACTTACAGCAGGATAATTGATGCCATGATCCAACAAACTACAAATATAGAATATCCTGAGGCTCCCGTAATAGAGTTTGACGAGAGCTATGTTTGTGAGTTTGGCCAGAAAGACATGCCCAGTTCGGTACAACATAATGTGCCTGCATGGACTTTGTTTGCCATGTTTTTTATTTGTATCCCTTTGTCAAGTAATATAATAAAAGAACGGTACGATGGTTGCCTCGACAGGTTGAAGACTATGCCTGTTTCATATATTACGGTAATGCTGGGTAAACTTTTAATGTTTCTTGCCGTTACGATGATGCAGGCAGCAGTGATCGTTATGGTGGGGATCTGGATTATTCCTTTAGCCGGCTTACCACAATTACAACTTGGCAGCAATTTTGCAGGCTTTATTATTATAACTATTTCTGCAGGCCTTGCAGCTACAGGATTCGGTATAATGATTGGCTCTATAGGGAAAACTTATATGCAAGCTTCTACATTTGGTGCCGTTTCTACGGTTATTTTGGCCGCGCTGGGTGGTGTATGGATACCACTGTATGTTATGAGCCCTGCTATGAGGCAGATCAGCCAGTTGTCACCAATGAACTGGGGGATCCAAGGTTACTATGAGTATTTCCTCAGAGACGCTGCTTTTACAAATATGCTGCCCTATGCGTTTAAACTTATAGCCTTTTTCATTGGTTGTATTTTAATAGTATATTTTTATAAAAAATACATAAGACAATAGTTTTGACAAAAAAGAAATTCATAACCAGAACTGAAATACCGGTAAGATTCAGCGAAGTGGATTCTATGGGAATAGTGTGGCACGGACATTATATCAAGTTTTTCGAAGACGGAAGGGAAGCTTTTGGGCGTGAACATAACCTCGGATATATGGATATATACGAAAACGGATACTTCGCACCTGTGGTTAAAGTTGAATGTGAATTTAAAAAATATATTGAATATGGTGAAACTATTGTTATAGAAACGGAATTTGTAAATAACCCGGCAGCGAAAATTATTTACAGATTTAAAATTTTTAATAAAAATAATGATGAATTAGTTGCTGAGGGAGAAAGCATTCAGGTTTTTACAACATCTGAGGGTGAACTGGTGCTTACTAATCCGCCATTTTTTGAAAAATGGAAAAAACAAAGAGGGCTTTTGTGATGGGTAAAAGGATTGATATTATATCAGATCATGTGATCTCTGCCTTGGGTTGCGGCCTGGAAGAAAATTTAAATAAGCTGCTGAACACTCAATCGGGAATAACAATTCACACCGATGGTAAATACTCTGAAAATAACCTGCCCCTGGGCTCTGTCAGCGACGAGGTGCTGTCTCAATGGATTAAGGATAATGAATTACCTGCCGGCTATACACGTTTTGAATTACTTTGCATACTTTCAATCTCGGAAGCTTTAAAAGGAACGGAAGTTGATATTGCATCAAAAGATACTTTACTGGTTCTTTCAACCACCAAGGGGAATATTGACTTGATCAACATGGCCGGCATGTATCATAAGCTTGATTTGTGGTATTAGGCAAAACAAATAGCAGGTTTTTTTAAAGCCACAAACCGGTTTAAGATCATAACCAATGCTTGTATTTCGGGGGTTGCAGCTTTATTATATGCTCAATGGCATCTTGAGGAGGGTAATTATAAACATGCGGTTGTGGTTGGAGCTGATATTCTTTCAAAGTTTGTGGTAAGCGGATTTGAATCTTTCATGTCGCTCAGCCCAAATATATGCAAGCCTTTTGACAGGAAGCGTGATGGCTTGACCCTTGGTGAAGCAGCGGCAACAATAGTTTTAAGTGCTGAACACAGGGGCAAGGCAACAATAGTGAAAGGCGCAACAGCTAATGATGCCAACCATATCAGCGGTCCGTCACGTACAGGCGAAGGACTCTACCAAGCTATAAAACATACGCTGGATGATAAAAGGGAAATAGATTTTATCTCGGCTCACGGAACAGCAACTCCCTATAATGACGATATGGAGTCTGTAGCTATTAACAGAAGCGGTTTAAATAATGTGACGGTAAATGGCTTTAAGGGCTTTGTAGGGCATACGCTCGGAGCAGCCGGAATAGTTGAAGTGATATTTTCTTTATGGTCAATGTACAACAATATAATCATCAAAACTTTTGGATATGAAGAGTTCGGGGTTGTTGAAAAAATAAATGTGGCAAATCAAAATATCCCGAAAAACCTGAAAAATGCCTTGAAAACCGCATCCGGATTCGGAGGTTGTAATGCTGCTATATTAATTGAAAAAAATGAATGAATTGAATATTTTATATAGTACGGAAATAAATAACGGCAAAGTTTTTGTCAACGGAACGATCGTTCAAAAACTTGAAGGTGATTTTGGAGTGGTATCAAAACAATTATATAAAAAATATTGCAAACCTTATATTAAGTTCTTTAAAATGGACTCCCTGTCAAAGCTTGGCTTTCTGACCGCCGAAATACTTTTGAAAGATTTCAGCCTTGAAAGTATTGACTTGAATGAAGTAGCATTGATAGTAGGTAACTCAAATGCAACAAAAGATACAGATTTAAAATATTTTGAAACATTGAATGACCAGCCAAGCCCGGCTATATTTGTTTATACCTTGCCCAATATCCTTTTGGGCGAGATATGTATAAGATACGGGTTTAAAGGACAAAACCTTTTTTACATAAGCGAAAAATTTGATGAAGATGAATTGTTTGAAAATATCAAAATTCTTTTGAAAAACAGCACTACGCAATATCTTATCGGTGGATGGGTAGACTTTATAAATATAAAGGATTATAAATCGCTCTTATTTTTAATCGAGGCTGAATAATGTTTTCGTTTCTTCGTTGAGTATTTTATGTTGATACTAAGCATTGTCAACTGTCAACTACTGACGACCGGAGATTGCCGGCAGCCAATTGTGGACTGTCAACGGATTACCTGTTATCCTTTACTTGTTCGCCCCGTAAGATTATTATCCAACGGGGTAAACCCGTTATCATTATTGATCTTCTTTTGTGAACGTTTATTTAATGAGGGCTTCATCTGCCGGACTTTGTAAATATAATATTGAGGATGCAAAATATTATTCGGCTCTTAATTGGTAAAGTATTAAAAAATTGTATTTTTGCAGCGGAAAAATTAAAATTGTTGAACAACAACTTTTTTTATACTAAACTAATGAATCAGTAACAAAATTTTATATTAATTAAGAGTTTTTGTCGCTTTTTATTTCAGACTGGTTTGTTTTAGTATTGTACAAAAAACATATAAAAAATATGGATAGTTTGATCAAGAAGTTAAAGGAAGAAATTATTGATCATTTGAATCTTGAGGGTCTTACGCCTGATGATATTAATGAGAAGGAACCTTTATTTGGCGAGGGATTGGGTTTGGATTCCATTGATGCACTTGAGTTGATTCTTTTGCTTGAAAGAGGCTATGGCATCAAACTTGAAAATCCGCAAGAAGGCAAAAAAATTTTCACTTCTGTTGAGACCATGGCTGAATATATCAGGCAAAATAAAAAATAATCTGGCAGGAAACTTTTCATCAAATGAAAAATCGTGTATTTGTTACAGGTTTGGGAGTCATTTCGGCAATTGGCAATAATTTAGCTGAAAACTTCTCTTCTTTAATAAATAAGAAACACGGGATAGGAAAATTAGATATTCTGGACACGGTACACAGGGATGAACTGGTTTGCGGCGAGATAAAACTGGCTAATGAGGAGTTGTTGCAACTTCTTGATTTACCGGAAGACACTCCATATCCCCGAACAACTTTGCTGGCTATGCATGCAGCCAGGGAAGCATGCGAAGATGCCGGTATTTTTGATAATGATACTGTGAAAACGGGCGTTATACTTGGCACAACTGTTGGCGGGATGGATAAAAGCGAAAAGTTCTACAGGAAGCTGAATGAAAATACCGACTTTATACAGTCTCATAACTGCGGATATACGACAGAAAAAGTTGCCGATTATCTTAACCTGCACGATTTTGTTACGACTTTGAGCACTGCCTGCAGTAGCGGGGCTAATGCCATTATGCTCGGAGCGAGGCTTATTAAACATGGATTACTTGAACGTGTGGTTGCCGGGGGAACAGATTCGTTGTCTAAGTTTACGATAAATGGTTTTAATACTCTTTTTCTTTTAGACCCGAATCCATGCTCGCCTTTTGATAAAGACCGTAAAGGGCTTAACCTGGGGGAAGGTGCCGGGTTTTTAGTACTTGAGAACGAACGTTTAAGCAATAACAAAAGAAGATATTGCAGATTATCAGGATATGCCAACAATAATGATGCATACCACCAGACAGCAACTTCATCGGATGCAAAAGGGCCTTATCTTTCTATGAAAAATGCACTTGAAATAAGCGGGCTTGCAGTTGAAGATATTCATTATATTAATGTTCACGGTACCGGTACAGAAAACAATGACCTGACAGAAGGTATAGCAATGACAAGATTGTTTGGCGAAAAAGTACCACCGTTCAGCTCAACAAAAGCTTATACAGGGCATACCCTTGGCGCCGCAGGTGCAATGGAAGCAGTATTCTCAATATTGGCTATTAAAAATAATGTGATTTTTCCAAACCTTAACTTTAATCAGCCTATACAGGATTTGTCCTTATCTCCGGCAACCGTTATAATTGATAACGCCGGTATTGAAAATATAATGTCAAATTCATTCGGCTTTGGAGGAAATGAAACCACATTAATTTTTTCAAAAGAATAAATATGGCTGCATATATAAACGGAGCACAGGCTATTTCACCGCAAGATACTTTTTTAAATCCGCAAATACCGGTGGAATTAAAAGAATATCAGGGTATTATGCTAAATGTCTTACCCGACTTCAAAAATTATTTTAGTCCCATTGAAATGCGTCGTATGAGCCGGATCATAAAATTCAGCTCGGTCACCGCCGCCGAATGTATTAAAGAAGCCAATACTGAAAAAATTGATGCCATAATAACAGGTACAGGCCTCGGATGTCTTGAAGATACACAAAAATTCCTCAATAAAATGCTTGATAACAACGAAAGCATGCTGACACCTACAACCTTTATACAATCAACTCATAACACTCCCGGAGGAATAATTGCTTTGGCAAATAAATGCTATGAATATAATATGACTTATGCACATAAAACACTATCTTTTGAATCATGCCTGCTTGACGCGGTCTTGTTGATAAAGGAAGGTAAAAAAAATATCCTCGTCGGCGGATTTGATGAAATAACTGAAGAGAATTACAACCTTCGCAAACATATAAACCAATGGAAAGAGGAACCTTTCAGTAACCTTGATATCTATGACTGCGGAACAAGTGGTTATAAAGCCGGCGAAGGAAGCGCATATTTTATTATCTCTTCTCAAAAAACCGGAAGTACATACGCTGAACTAAAATTGGTTGACCTTTATTACAAATCAAAAAATATCAATTCTTTGTCTGAAAATATTGAAAACAAACTGCAATCAGCCGGCTTGTTGCTTGAAGATATTGACCTTGTCATTTTTGGCTATAATGGTGATAGCAATACCGATATATATTATGACCAGGTTAAAGATACTTTGTTCAAACACCAGGACCACGGCTACTATAAACATTATTGCGGAGAATATGATACATCTGCTTCTTTCGGTTTGTGGATGACTACAAGAATAATTAAACAAAATCATGTTCCGGAAAATGTCTTTATAAGTGAAAGAAAAAAGGAAAAAATAAATAACGTTTTGTTATATAATCAGGAAGACAATAAAAATCATTCCTTTATAGTGTTATCTGCATGTTAACTTACCGATATGTTAGTCTGGCTTTCGTTCTGATATCCGGTTTTTTGATTATAGGATATTTTGCGCTTGATATACCGATTATTTATTTATTTCTTGCTATTGCTTGTTATGTATCGGTTTGCTTTATAGGGTCTGCTTTTATATGCCTTGATTTTTATACTAAAGCAATTTGCAAAGGCGTTCACAAAAAAGGGAAATGCGTTTTTATTACATTTGATGACAGCCCTGATAAAGAAGAAACGCCCCTGGTGCTCGAAATATTAAAAAAACATGATGTAAAAGCAACTTTTTTTATTGTCGGCGAAAAGGCTGAAAAAGATCCCGGTTTGATTGGGAAAATATCCGGATCAGGGCATGTTTTGGGAAATCATTCCTACAGCCATGGGAATCTTTTCCCCTTAAAAAGTAAGAAAAAAATAATTGAAGAAATTAAAATAACAAATTCAATAATTGAAAGTGTAAAGCCTTCAAAGGCTAATATTTTCAGACCACCCTTTGGAGTTACAAATCCGTTAATTGCAAAAGCAATTAAAAAATCGAATGTTTACACAATAGGATGGAGTTTAAAGTCATTGGATACCGTTATAAAAGACCATGATAAATTGCTGGAAAGGCTTACCGGGAAAACAAATCCCGGCGATGTGGTCCTTTTGCATGATCCGGTGAAAAATATACACATGGTCCTGGATAAATATATTCAGTTTCTGAAAAAAAATAATTATAACTTTGAAACTGTTGATGAATTAATAATCGAACAGAACACGGATTTACCCTGTTAGACAATGGTTCTTGATGATAATATTCCAGAAAAAGAATATTTGACAGGGTGAACACAGATTAGGCAGATAATCACGGATTAAAAATCAGTGTAAATCAGTTGCATCTGTGTCATCAGTGTTCTAATAATAAATTAAGCTGATGAAAACATTTTTAATAACCTTATTTTGCTCCTTTTATTTCACTGCCTATGGTCAGTCGGATTTCAGACCTGTACAAGATATTGACGCTGTTGGCAGAAAGCTTGACAACATGGCTAAAAGCCTCAATTCGATACAAAGCGATTTTCATCAGGAAAAATACATGGACTTTCTTGATGTTACACTTGTATCTAAAGGCAAATTCTGGTTTCAGAAGGAAAACTCGCTTCGCTGGCAATACACCGAACCATATAATTATATTGTGGTTATAAATGATGGTGTTGTGCAAATAAGTGATGATGGAAAAGACCAGGAATTTCAGGTAAAAGGCAACAGGATATTCGAGCAGGTAAATAACATAATAGTTGCCTCGATGAAGGGTGATGTTATTGATAATGATGATTTCGATGTTCGGTTGTTTGAAAATGACCAATATTATCTTGTCAGGCTTAAGCCGTTGAAAAGGGAAGTTTCGCAGGTTATCCATGAAATGGAGATGTATTTTGAGAAAACATCGCTGCAGATCTCAAAGATAAGAATGAACGAGCCGAATGATGATTATACCCTGATAAGATATACAAACCGCAAAATTAATGAACCGATTCCCGCATCCGTTTTTACTTTGTAGTATTACTATTTTTTTGTTTTTGTCGTGCCAGCCCTATAAGCTCGTTCAGGAAGAAAAACAACAAAGCTATAGTGTGTCGAGCCCCTTGCATATCAATACCGGCGATAATGCAATTTACAAAGCGAGTATTCGACTATTCAATAATGATCTCAGCGGTTTGTTTGTAATGGTAAATGCCGACAGCCTCTATAAGGTCGGATTCCTTTCAGAAATGGGGATCAAGTTCTTTGATATGATAATAGCCCAGAACAGCTATGAGGTTGTATATTGTATGGAGGCATTAGACCGTAAACCGGTTTTGAACGCGATAGCAAGAAGTTTAAGATTCATACTTGAAGACCCCGCAAAACATGATGGCGATTATTACGCTGATAAAGACAATAATATTATCTATAAATCTGACGGTAACGACCGGTGGAAACGAAAATATTATCTTGAAAACAACCGCATAGAAAAAATAAAAGGCAGAAGGTTTATTCGTAACAGGCTTTTTATCAATCTGAGCTATAACAATAATAAACAACCTGAAAATATAATATTTTTGCAAAGAGGGATGAGGATGAGAATTGAAATGACGAAACTTCAAACAGAAGTTGACAGTCGTGATAAACACTGATTTTGCTGTTGCACGATTGACAACGGGCAATTGGCAAATTACTTTAATTTATTTAATCTGAATGTTGCAAGGCGATTTTTATACAATATTAAATAAACAGGTGGGAGATAGTGAGTTTATTTATAATATCAAATTAAACTCAAATCATTCAATATACCGTGGTCATTTCCCGGAAACTCCTGTAACGCCCGGAGTCTGCCAGGTGGCTATTGTTAAGGAATGTTTGGAGGATGGTTTGAAAAAGAAATTGTTTTTGAAAAACGCCAAAAATATAAAGTTTGCCGGGCTGAACAATCCTGAAGAAAATGATAAGCTCCTGGTAAGGATCAGTTTCAGCCGTCAGGAAAGCGATCTATATAAAGTCAACGCGTCAATAGTTGACGAGAATGAAAATATTATCTTAAAATTAAGAGGTGAGTATAGTGGCAGGCTATAAACTTCAAAATAAATTTGACTCCCTGAGATGTTGCGTTATTATACCAGCCTATAATAATGCATCAACGTTGTCGGATGTTATAGGCGGCGTATTGCAGTTTACGTCGAGTGTAATTGTAGTCAATGATGGTTCTGATGATTCTACCGTTGAGGTTGTATCACGATTTCAGCAGGTCAGGCTGGTGTCGCATTCAAGGAATTTAGGTAAGGGTATGGCTTTACGCACAGGATTTGCAGAAGCAGTGAAAGCGGGGTATGAATATGCAATCACTATTGACGCTGACGGGCAGCATATGCCGGGAGATATACCTAAGTTTATTGATGCTCTGGAACAGAATCCCGGAGCCTTGATCGTTGGCGCCCGCAACATGAAACAAAAATCCGTACCGGCTACAAGCCGTTTCGGGCATAAATTCAGCAACTTCTGGTATCGCGTGGAAACCGGTGTGAAACTGCCCGACACACAAACAGGGTTTCGTTTGTATCCTGTAAAGGAATTGAAAAACATGCGTTTTTACACAAAGAAATTTGAATTTGAGATAGAGGTCCTGGTCAGAGCTGCATGGAAAGGAATACCTGTAACATATGTACCGGTGGATGTATATTATGCACCCAAAAAACATCGGGTGTCACACTTCCGCCCAATAAAAGACTTTGCCAGGGTTTCAATGCTTAATACCTGCCTGGTTTTACTGGCTCTTTTTTACTTCAGGCCACTGATGTTGTTTAGAGACATTAGAAAAAAAGGATTAGCCGAAATATTAGGCAAGAATGAAAGCAATCACAAACTGGCCTCAGCAATTAGCTTCGGCGTTTTAATGGGCATAGTACCGATATGGGGATACCAGACAGTAACAGCTATATTCCTTGCCCATATCATGAAATTGAATAAATTGATCGTGTTTTGGTCTTGTAATATCAGCTTACCGCCTGTTATGCCTTTCATATTGTTTCTGAGCTTTAAAACCGGGGAGCTTTTTGTTGCCAACCCCATTGTGCTGTCATTCAACTCCGATCTGTCTCTGCAATTAATTACACTGGGACTGAAACAATATATCATAGGAGCGATTATATTTGCAATAGCCGCAGCCGCTATAGCTTTCATAATTTCATATCCTCTGCTTTCCCTGAGGAAAGTAAAACGTAATAAGTGATTATGGATACCCGGACCTGCATAAAGCAGAAATCCAAATCCAAAATTCACCCTTGTTAAATAGCTGATGATTGCCTATTATGTGCGTAATTAATAGTGTATATTTAACAGGGTAAATTTGGGATTTGGGATTTTGGACTTTGGATTTCAATTTGAACAACATGTTGGTAATAGTTACGCCCTAAGCGCCTAAGGCTTTGTTCAACTAATTCAGCATCACCTGCTGGCTATGCAACAAATTGTTTTCGTGAAGAATATGCAGGATATATTTTCCTTTTTCAAGGTGTGATACATCCACTGCATGCGGAGCTTCCGACTTGTAAAACGAATCGGTAAGAACAAGGTAGCTGCCCCAATCGTATAGCCTGACGGTAAACAGTGGATCATCGTCAGGCTGATAACCGCCGCCCTGCTTGCCTCTACCGCCGGTGCTGACATCAATATAAAACTTATTTTGAGCAGGATTGGGGTAAACGATGAAGGTATAGTTGCCGTACACGTTGCAGAAAAAA
>PWZB01000094.1 GCA_003567625.1 Bacteroidales bacterium
ATTTTGATCCGTCCCTGACAACATTGCGTGTTGGAAAGATGCGCGGAAAGGGTTCATTTTTTATGCATATCCAGGGAAAGGTCTTGTCGTCTTTCAACATTACGTTATAACGCGGCTGATATTTCTTTATAAGATTATTCTCAAGCAATAAGGCATCCAGCTCCGACTCAACAACAATAGTTTTAATGCCGGCAATTTTTTTTACCATAACATACTGCTTGCCACTTTTAGTGCCGGTATCGGCGCCGAAGTAAGACAATACCCTTTTACGCAAGTTCTTTGCCTTTCCGACATAAATAATCTTTCCCGAGCCATCAAAAAACTGGTAAACACCTGTTTTGCCGGGCAAGCTTTGAACCCGCGTCATGATATTATGCTTATGGACAGAACCTGGCATGATATTGAAAACTATTGACTGGTTATGCAGACCTTAAGAATATCCGTTTACCTGCTACAACCGCATATTTAAAACCATCCATCTGCCTTCCGTTTCATTCCATGTTAAATCGAGACTTGCCCGGATTTTTTGAAGCCCCTTTTCAAATGTATATTGCGAATAGGTTTCTTTTATCTGTTCAATCTCCTCTTCGTTTTCAGCATTATCTATTCTCCTTTGCATTTCGATGCTCCACGATTCGTCAATCTCCAGAAAATTCCCAAGCCTGAAATTCCCAACAACATAGCTTTTTATAATATCTAAATTTGCTGCAATAGTAAGTGTATGAACCTCCATATCGTACACTTCGTCATAAACAACACGTTCATCAACAATTTCAACATTTTTAAGTGTCAGATAACCTTCATAATAGGAATGACTGAAATGATTGCTTATATAAGATATCGCTGTACGATCCCGCATTGCATTTTTACTGTCACAGGAAACAGCTGCCAGAAAAACCAAAATCATCAAATACAAAAGATTAATTTTAAAAACGTTTTTCATCCGTACAATAAATTTTAATTGATCCGCAAATAGCAGTATTTTGAACAATAACTGCAAATTTACTATTTTATTTGATAAGGGGGTTGCAGATTAGACAGCTCATATTTCAATCCAAGGTAAAACATCCTTCCCGACACCGGCCCCCATATCATAGAGCCGTCAAAATTCTCACTAAAGGGATCGTGTGAGGCTATAATTGGATTTGACTGCCTGTAGTTAGCCAGGTTATCGCCGCCTAAGTAAATATCAAAACGGTTAAACCTGTAAGTTACCTGTCCGAGAAGTATAGTATAAAAAGGCGACTCATCAGGAAAATCAAAAGCTTCGGGATTTTCATCCAGTTCAGGTATTCTGCCCGGACCGTTAAACTGCGCTGTAAGGTCAAATTGCCATTTGTTGTTTGCCGTAGCATAAGAACCTGCCAGCAACCCCCTGTACAAGTTGACAAAAGGTTTTCTGACAAGCTCTTCACCTATCGTTTGTTTAACATCCGTATGCCGGTATGCAACAGTTATTTCAAATCTTGATAAAGGTTCAAAAGCTAGTTCTGCCTGGTAACTATTGGAATATGATTTGCCATCAAGGTTATAGAACAATGCCGTAAAAGGCTCATTGTCAATGTCAACAATGAGCTGGTTAACAAAATCCGTCCTGAAATACTCAACGCTGAATGTTGCCTCATTTCCAAAAATATCAAAATTTTGAGTCAGTGTGGCACCATAATTCCATGCCTCTTCCGGTTTAATCTCTTCCTGCACATGTATTTGCCTGGCACTAACAAGCAACCCTGTATTTTCGGCTATCAAATTAGGCACTCTATAACCTTTACCTGCAGAAAGGCGCAAAGTGGTGCTTTCAGTTATATTATATCTCAAATGAAGACGGGGTGTGATAAATGTATTATAAATATTATGAAAATCAGCTCTTATACCTGCTATAGCCGTTAATCTGTCAAGGTAGCTGTAAGTGTATTCCGCAAAAACACCAGGCACAGATTCTTCCCTTGCAAAAACAGAATCATTAAACATTTCATCATAATCATCATAAATATAACTAATGCCTGTATTAATTTTATGATCGGTAGTTCTTATGATGTTTTCATAAATAATATTTGCATAAAAAGTATTTTGATTGCCATCATAATCATTTAATCCGTAATAAGATTGGTGATCATGATGTGAATAGGAAAAGATTGTGCCTATACTGCCGTGAGGTTGGTTCTGAAGAAAAAAGCCGGTCTTTGCGAACAACTCATATCGTGTAGTGTTACTGCCAAATCCATAGTAATGGCCTATGCCATTTTTTCCTCCGTTAAGATACCCCACCTGCCCGCCGCTGCGATCTTCTTTCATTACCCTGACACCAAACTGCGACTCCATAACGCCATGAATATCGTATCTGTAGCGGTTCATGAAGTTGATCTTTTGTACCAACGGATGATCCGCAAAGGAGTTATTATTATGGTCGACGGGATTATTGAGATATTCACCGTGCAGCAACACCATAGTTCTGAAATCATCTGTTATATCAACGGATGTATTGAGACTGCTTTCAAGCCTGCCAAAATCATTTACGTACAAGTTGTAAAAAAGCTTTTCGCTGGTTTCAGGCTTTTTAAGTTCAACATTAATCTGGCCTGTAATAGATTCATATCCATTAACTACTGAGGCTGACCCTTTTGAAATATATATTGATTCCATCCATGGGCCTGGCACATAGCTTAAACCAAAAGGTTCTCCAAGGCCACGGATCATGGGAAAGTTTTCGTTAAGCAACTGGCTGTATGTACCTGCGAGGCCTAACAATTTTATCTGCTGAGCACCCGAAACAGCATCAGTGTATTCAACATCAATAGAAGCACTGGTCTCAAAGGCTTCTGACAAATTACAACATGCGGCGCGCTGAAATTCGGCTGAAGTAATAACTTCGGTGTGAATAGGCTCAAAACCCGAAACATGCGCCCCGGGCTTCCGGGCAGACACTATTACCTCATCCAAATCTTGAGATTGTTGAAGAATAACTTCAACAAAAGCATCATCCTGTTCTATAAATATAGTATCATTTTTAAAACCTACAAAGCTTATTACTAACCTGTGAGGAAGATTGTCATGGGGATGAATGTCGAATCTCCCCTGCGAGTCGGTAATCGTACCCATTGTTGTACCTAACCAATAAACACTGGCCCCGGCCAAAGGTACAAGCTCCTCTTCTGCCTCATCAACCGGCTGCTCATAAACAATGCCCGCAACATGTTCGTGATCTCGTTTGTGATGATGCTGTGCAAAAAGACAATGCGAAATCACCATAAACATTAATACAAAAATTACATTTATGCTTTCTTTATTCTTTTTCATTTCTTTCTTCTCTTTTTTAAATAAATAATTCAACACAGCTTAATTAAGCCCCTGCAGTAAAGCTGCTGTATAAAAAAATAAAACCAAAAAGAAGAAAGCTTAGCAGAATTTGAGTTTGTTGGTAAAGATGATAAAAGCTCTGGAAACCAGTTTAGGAGGCGGTTCAATATAATCTTGCAATAGTTTACCTGTTTTGTCTTCGCTATAGCATATGTCATTTAAATACACTTCGGAAGACAAGGATAAAAGCTGGATACTTTTATCTGAACCGTATTTCAGAAAAGTTTCATAATCATTTTTATAATACTCTACTTCCGTTTTACAACAATTATTCAGGCTGCCAAATATTCCACATTTATGAGAGTCGGTTTCTTTTTCATAATCATCACAGCAAGCACCGGTATTGCATTCATGATCGTAATGTTGATGGTGGTCAGCCAGACCTGTGAAAAGATTATAATAGTCGGTTGTATCACATGCAAAACAATGATGCATTACCAAACTTATCCCGGTATTTGACAACAGGAACAAACAGGTTAATATAAGTGCTGATATTTTGTTAGCAGCTTTCATTTGATCAAAAGCAATGAATGATTTCTACAAATGTAATATACATAAGACAAAAATAGTATAAATTTATTTTTGCTACTTGCAAGAAGTTTAGTTTTTTACCAATTTTCAATTTACTTTATCCGGTTTAACAGCGAATTGTTATATTTGTTTTCCGATTAGAATAATATTTTTGTTTGATAATAAATCAATTTTATTATTTTTGGCAAAAAACATAAAATTAATCACTACAGTCCGATTTGGTTTGCTTAGGTTATTGAGATTTTGATAATGGGAGCTGCAAAATTCTTTTACATTGAATATAAATAATAACAATTAAAAATTCAAGGAGTTAAGACATGAAAAACAAATTAGATCCAACAAAAATGCAAGACTGGCAGATTGCTGAGGCTGCCGAAGAACACATGAAAACAGTATATGAGCTTGCCGAGGAGATGG
>PWZB01000190.1 GCA_003567625.1 Bacteroidales bacterium
AACTGCCAACTGCCAACTGCCAACTGCCAACTGCCAACTGCCAACTGCCAACTGCCAACTGCCAACTGCCAACTGCCAACTGAAGCCACACCGATTACCGCCCGTCACCCGTCACCTCCTACATCCTTTCAACAACATCAACACCTAAAAGATCCATAGCGGAACGTATTACTATCCCGGTAAATGAAGCAAGCCGTAGCCTGAATTCGGAAACTTTTCTATCTTGTTCGTTAAGAATTGAATGATCATGGTAGAATTGATTGAATTCCCGTGCAAGTTCATAAGCATAGTTTGCAATAATTGCCGGATTCAGCTCTTCTGCCGATTCATTTACAATTACGGGAAAATCATGCAGCAACTTTAACAATTCTTTTTCTTTATCAGCCATTTGAGAGGCTGCAATGGTCTTTTTCAAAGGCAGAAGTTTATCGTTTGGGGCTTTACGAAGTACCGAATGTATCCTGGCATAAGTATAAAGGATAAAAGGTGCGGTATGCCCGTTAAAATCTATAGACTCATTAGGATTGAACACCATATTTTTGCGCGGGTCAACCTTAAGTATGAAATATTTTAAAGCAGCCAGCCCCATTTTTTTATACAATGTTTGCTTCTGCTCTTTTGTCATCCCCTCGGTTTTACCTAATTCACGGGTGATTTTTTCAGCCGTTTTTTCCATCAGGTCAATCAGATCATCAGCGTCAACCACGGTTCCTTCGCGCGACTTCATTCTGCCTTCAGGCAATTCGACCATACCATAAGAAAGATGATGGACAGCATCACTATATGGTTTGCCAAGCTTCGCAAGCACTTTTTTCAATACTTCAAAATGGTAGTTTTGCTCATTACCAACCACATAGATCATTTCTGAAGGATTAAAATCCTTATAACGCAATTCTGCCGTCCCTAAGTCCTGGGTAATATATACGGATGTTCCGTCGGGGCGAAGCAACAATTTATCATCAAGACCTTCCTGTGAAAGGTCAACCCAAGCTCCGCCATCGGGCTTGCGAAAAAAGAGGTCTTTTTTCAAACCTTCTTCGACAATTTTCTTACCAAGAAGGTAGGTGTCCGATTCGTAATATATCTTGTCAAAGCTGATCCCCATCCGGTCATAAGTAACGTCAAACCCCTCATAAACCCATTGATTCATGGTTTTCCACAATTCAACCGTATGGCTGTCGCCCTCTTCCCACTTTTTGAGCATTTCTCTTACCTCAGCCATCAAAGGAGCTTCCTTTTCGGCTTCCTCACGGCTTTTGCCGGTTTCAACAAGCCTTGACACCTGCTTGATGTATTCTTTCTCAAAAAGGACATAATACTCACCTACCAGTTGATCCCCTTTTTGTGAAGTTGATCCGGGCGTTGCCCCTTCACCCCATTTTAGCCATGCAAGCATTGACTTGCAGATATGGATGCCACGGTCATTGACAAGGTTGACTTTTTTGACATTATGTCCGTTCGCTCCCAAAACCCTGCTTACAGAATCACCCAGCAAATTGTTTCGTATATGGCCCAAATGTAACGGCTTGTTAGTGTTGGGAGATGAAAACTCCACAACAACAGGTCTTTCCTCTTTCGGCTCACTGTAGCCAAAATAAACATCACTGTGATGTTCAATAAAAAAATCAAGCCAGTAATCAACCTTGAGATTTAAATTTAAAAATCCCTTTATTACATTATAAGATTCAATATCCTCTAACTTTTCCACCAAAGCTTCACCAAGCAGTTTGCCTATCCCTTCCGGCGGCTTTCTCAAAAGTTTTGTAAATGGAAATACAACGACTGTAAAATCACCTTTAAACTCTTTACGCGTTTTCTGCACAAGAATGCTCCCGGGGTCAATATTCTGCCCAAAAGCATCTTTAATAAACGAAAGCAAAAACTCTTCTATCCTTGTTTTTATATGCATAACAAAATTTTGCCGATTTACGAATATCAATATTTTTAAGGAAAACAAAATAATCAAATTATTTAAACTTATTTAATCTCCAAACCGCCAAATACAACTGTACCTTTTAAGATCAATACTTTTTCGGGGTCTGCGGAAAAGTTTTTATCTTTTACCACCCTTTCATCGGAACTGCCGCCAAAAACAGCGGCAACATCAATTTTAACCGTCCAGTCATCAGGTACGATAAACGTACTACCCCCAAACACTGTTAACACCTCAATTATACTATTTTCCTCCGACAGGTTGCATTCCGTGAGGTCAATCTCGCAACCACCAAAAATTGAAGTTACCTGGCCTCCTTTAAACGAAGAAGCTTTTATGATCTTATTAGTTCCGCCAAAAATATTAGTCTCATTGATATGATCAACACTATCAACATCTATGCTTTTACGCTCATAAGCCCTGCCAGAAAAACTCCTCTTGAATATTATCAATAAGCCCAATACGATCAGCAATGACGGCAAAACAAGCTTTAATACCTCACGTAGCTCAAGATCAAAAATATCCCTGGAAAGAAAAACACCCCCTATTAGGATAAGTATCAAACCGGTGATCTTGTTTTTCCTGGAAAGCAATAAGACAACACCAAAAACGACCAATAACATTTTCCATGAATAAATGTATCGTGGCAGCTCCGGTTCAACAATCCCCAAATGACTTAAAAATAAAAAGCCACCAATAATAATGAGCAGTAAGCCCATTAAAACCCGTCTGAAGTTAATTTTTGCCATATACTTTGTGTTTAATGTTGTGAATAAATTATGAACGGTTGTTGCAAATATCTGAATTTTTAGCGTTACAAAATCTTTAATTGCAAATTATCTTAATTGTTAAAGCCAGTCGTACCCCGACTGATATCCTACTATGATGGCTGATTTGCATATTCGTTTAAAGTTTGAAAAAAGCCGTAGCACGACCAAAGCGAAGTCGTGCCACGACTCCCAGGATAAAAACTAAACAACAGGATTTTACTTAAGGGCTACAAAGGCCGGGGCAACGCCCCGTGGTATAATGCCACCCACCAAACACATCAGCCTGTAGGGCTGAAAGAAAATTTTACATATTAATATTTTTGTTTATATCACGTATAATGTGATTGTGAAACATCTCCCGCCAGCCATACCATTGAAGATTATTTTTGTTGACATACTTGATAACATTGCCTTTATTTCATAAATTAATTCAACTACTGTTGTGAAATAAGAAATCTAATATAATAACATTAGCTAAAATAAATGCATGATCTTCATCACCTTTTATATGAACGCCATAGGTGTCTCTTAATGTAAAAAACGCCTTATTAATATCGACTACATTTTTGCCATTTTTATAAAAATCAAAATTGTATTGAAAAAAATCCCCTTCTAAATTATAATTTCCAAATGAACTTTTGATATAGAATTTAGGTTTAAAAAAAGTTAATCTCTTTTTTAATATTCCTACTTGTTTATCACCTTTGTTTATATAGAATTCGGGAAGGAAAGAAAAAATCTTTTTCTCGCAGTTATATAATTCATTTCCGTTTAAATCAGTAATATTGAATTTGTTTCTTATTGATAATAATTTGAAATTCGCTAAATATGCCGGGTTCTCGTTTTCGTCGTATATAGTATAACTATCAGCTATTGCAAATAATTTTTGTTTTATTAGATATTTCATTTTTTGAATCTCCCATTATATTTTGTTTTAATATTTTACTTAATTCATCTTTATTAGTTTCAATCCTTGTTTTGCTGGAAATTGGTCTCGAATTTCGCTAAATTAATGATTTTTAATTTTAGAAGTTAAAAGAAGAACAACTGATTATTTCCAAACTTCAAAAATCGTAAATCAGCGTTCCTTGCCTGCCCCGCCTGCCCCATAGCGAAGCGTGTCGGGGTAGCGAAGCGTGTCGGGGTAGCGAAGTGTATCGTTGTGATGAAGTGTATCGGGGTTCTTAAATCAAAAAAATATTTTATAGACATACACAAATTAAAAGCATTAAAAGACGAAGATATTCTCAGACAGGTACGAGAGATATGCCAAAGGACAAAAGGAGACGTAAAAAGGCAAAGGAGACGTGCCGGAAGGCTGAGAAACAGGAAAGACGTGCCGGAAGGCTGAGAAACAGGAAAGACGTGCCGGAAGGCTGAGAAACAAGAAAGACGTGCCGGTAGGCTGAAAAACAAGAAAGACGTGCCGGTAGGCTGAAAAACAAGAAAGACGTGCCGGTAGGCACGAATTCTAAGATATTTACAAGTTTTTTCTAAAAATTATGTTGATAAATATCTATAAATTTAGATTGCCTTTTTTGTACTGCAAATATTCTATTTATCATTTTGCACTTTATAGCA
>PWZB01000097.1 GCA_003567625.1 Bacteroidales bacterium
AATTGCCTTCGAGGGCTGAAAATGAGAAGCCTTTGATTTGATATTCGCTGAAAAGCCCTATACGTATTGTTTCAGGACAGGGGTTATTTGATGATTTTACGGATAATAGGATGCAAATTATAATGGCAACGGCAATTTTTATCATTCTTCTCTCAAGTAGTTATATATGATCTTTGATGCATTTTTTGATGCTCCGGCTCCGCCAAGCTTATTTTTCATTTCGGCATAACCCGTTAGCATATTATTTCGATATTGTTGATCATTCAATAATTTATTAAGTTCTTTTTTCAGGCTGTGAGGGTTGAAATCTTTTTGAATAAGTTCTTTAACAACGATCCTGTCCATTACCAGGTTAACCAGTGATATGTATTTGACTTTTATCAATTTCCTGGCGATATGGTAAGATATTTTACCGGCTTTGTAGCATACAACCTGGGGTGTTTTGAACAAGGCGGCTTCAAGAGTGGCAGTTCCACTTGCTACTATGGCTGCTGATGCACTTTGTAAAACCTGGTACGTTTGGTCATATACTATTGCAACGTTGGATTTTTGCAAAAACCGTTCGTAAAAAGCAGTTGAATGTGATAAAATGCCTGCTATTATAAACTGATAGTCAGGGAAAAATTTGACTATCAGTGCCATAATTTTCAGCATCTTAGATATTTCTTGTTTCCTGCTTCCGGGCAGGATAGCAATAACCGGCCTGGAAGGCAAATTGTTTTTTGATAAAAAGTCTTCGGTTGAAAGAAATCTTTTTTTTTCAGCTTCAATAGCATCAATTAGTGGATGTCCGGTAAATTCTACTTCATAGTTGAATTTTCTATAAAAAGTTTTTTCAAAAGGTAAAATAACCAGCATTTTATCTACACAGGTCTTGATTTTTTTTATACGTGATTGTTTCCAAGCCCATAACTGTGGTGAAATATAATAGATGACTTTTATGTTGTTTTTTTTGGCAAACTCGGCAATTCGCAGATTAAAGCCCGGATAATCAATCAATATAACAGTATCAGGCCTCCATTCTATTATATCGGTTTTGCAGAATCTGATATGTCTGAGAATAATATGTATATTGATCAACACTTCCCAGAATCCCATAAAAGATAAGTCATTATAGTGCTTAATCAAATCTCCCCCCCGGGCTTTCATCTTGTCACCACCCCAGCACCTGAAGACAGCTTCTCCGTCCAGTTGCTTCAAATGCTTCATAAGGTTTGCTCCATGAAGATCGCCTGATGCTTCGCCGGCTATTATATAATACTTCATGTGTTTCTGTTTGATAGCTGTAAAGCCGATATATAATTATTCCGAATTATTCATAAAATCAGAAACCTATTTATAGCATCGAATTGCGAATTAATGCCGATTACCGATCACCAATTACTGATTACCGATTACCGGTTCCCTCTCACTACCCGTCACTCTTATGAATTAAACAGGTTATATTTTTGCGTTGTGTAAAAATACCATTTTTAGTTATTTATAAATTAATCTTGAGAAAAAAAAATATTATTGCGTAAATAATTGATACCAGAAGTATTCCCCTGCCTGTTTTATCATATTTCAAATTGACCATATAATATCTAAAAGGTATCATATTAAAAAAAATACCTGTCAGGGGTATGTTTTTTGGTTTCAGGAATGCCATTTTATTATCAGGTATGTTAAACACATTGATTATAAGATATAAAAGTGCAAATATTATAACCGGTACTAATATACCGATTATGATGCCCAAAAGCCAATTATCTTTTTTAAACATTAAAATTCCAGCTTTTTAATTCAGGTATTACTTTATGTGCTGTAAAGTCAAATTGAACGGGGACTACCGAGATATAATTTTTATTTAATGCCCACTCATCGGTTTCATTATTATTTTCATGCAATTTGAATTTTCCGGCGAGCCAGTAGTAGTCTTTACCGCTTGGGTCTTTACGATGGTCAAAATTTTCTTCCCAGTTAGCGTGTGCTTGCCGGCATATTTTTATTCCTTTCAGATCATTTTCACTGACTGCAGGTATGTTTACATTAAGGCAGGTGCCATTTGGCAACCTGTGTTTTAAAACATTTTCAACAATAGCGATAATATGTTTTCTTGCCGAAAGAAAGTCGGCATCAAAACTGTAATCAAGCAAGGAGAACCCAATTGACGGAATATTTTCCATAGCTCCCTCTATAGCTGCCGACATGGTTCCTGAGTAAATTACATTGATAGATGAGTTTGAGCCATGATTGATTCCTGATACAATCAAATCGGGTTTTTTTTGTAAAATCTTATTTACAGCTATTTTAACGCAGTCAACAGGTGTTCCGCTGCAGCTGAATTCTATTGGCGGCGAATCCTTTAATATCCTTTCAAGTCGCAGCGGGTTTCTTGTGGTCACAGCATGCCCGGTGCCACTTTGAGGTTTGTCGGGTGCTACTACCACAACTTCACCAAGCGGCATCATGAATTTTATAAGGTTGCGGATCCCGGGAGCCATAATACCATCATCATTGGTAACTAGTATGATCGGTCTTGCCATTTATTACTTTAACTTTGATATATTAACTAATTAAACATTTTTTTTCAAATTTATTCTTGCATCTACAGCTATAACCTGGTTCATATTTGCAAGCAAAGGGTTCAGGTCAAGCTCATATATTTCGGGTGCTGTTTCCATGAGTGCCGATAACCTGACCAAAACATCTGCAAAGAGCTTTTCATCTATACCCTCTTTTCCCCTGGCACCTTTTATAATATCATAACTTTTAAGGGTATGTATCATATTTATTGCTGTATCATGGTTGACCGGAGTAAGCTCCATGCTGACATCTTTAAGAACTTCAATGAAGATCCCGCCCATGCCGCAAAGTATCATGTGTCCGAAATTATCTTCATATTTGGCTCCGGCAAAAATTTCGAGCCCTGAAAGCATTGGTTGCATTAAAACAGCAGTAGTATCTTTAATATTTATTAATCTTTCAAACTCTTTTTTTACCGATTCTATATTTTCGACATTCAGTATCACACCTCCCACATCAGATTTATGCACAGGCCCTATTACTTTCATTGCAAGGGGCAGTTTTAATTTTTCAGCAGCTTTGACGGCTTCTTCAACGTTTCTTACTACTGCCTCCTTTGCCCTTGGAATTCCTGAGGCGTCAAGCAATCGTAAAACTTTTTCCGGTTCAAGATATCCGTCAGGTGAATTATCGACAATTTCCCTGATTTTTGAAACGTTAATTTCAGGTCTTTCGAAGGCTTCTGCTGATGGTGGTTTTGTGTTAAATACCCTGCATAAGGCTTTTCCCAGGACAACTTCATCGGGAAAATTGATATTGCCTTTTGAGATGAATGCGTCAACTTCTTTTTTTGCAGTCATAACCGATGGCAAAGCTGCAAACACAGGTTTTTTGCTTTCTTTAACCTTTTTGTCCAGGATATCATAAACATTGAAAACAGGGAACAGGCCCGGAGTGCCGAATATGACTACCATCCCATCTATGTTTTTAAATTTTTTATCAACAAAATCTATTATAATTCCTAGTTGTTCGGCTGTTCCTGTTGCAAGAAAATCTATCGGGTTGTTGACGGATGATCCCGGAAAAAGATGGGTTAACAGTTCCTGGCTTTCGGGTGTATCAATATTCGGTACTTCCATACCTCCTTTTTCTAATTCATCTGTCAGCATAACTGCCGGTCCGCCTGCATGAGAGATTACAGCCATTTTATTACCTTTCAATGGTGGGTGCATAAAGACGGATGCAACGCTAATGAGGTCTTCGCGGCCATAACAACGTACTATGCCTGCTTTCTTAAAAAGGGCATCAACAGCGGCATCTGAAGTGGCAAGTGCGCCGGTATGTGATGATGCGGCACGGCTGCCCGCCTCAGATGAACCGGCTTTCACGGCAGCAATCCTGCAACCCTTGCGGATCAATGATGAGGCATGCTTTAATAGCATCCGGGGTTTTGAAATGTTTTCAATGTATAAAAGCTTGACCCTGGAACTATTTTTGCCGTCAAAAGATTCGTCAAGATATTTAAGCACCCCTTCCACACCTACCTGTGCACTGTTACCAACCGAAAAAACATTGGCAAAAGTAAGACCGTTTGGAATGCCTGCTTCCATGATAAAACATGCAGTTGCCCCTGAGCCTGAAATAAAATCACATCCCTGTGATGTTAGTTTTGGAATGGGATATGTAAATACACTGCTGTGTTTGGGAGTAAGTACTCCTATGCAATTAGGCCCTATAAGTGTTCCGTTAACACTGTTGGCAATTTCAACAAGTTGCTTCTCAAGGTTTTTACCATCTTCGCTTTCTTCACTGAAACCTGCTGAAAGCACTATAAAGGCACGGGTGTTTTTCTGATGAGCCATAACCTCCATTATGTCAACAACAAAACGGGCAGCAACGGCTATCACAGCTAAATCCACATCCGGCAATTTCGCAGGATCTTTATAGCTTTTAATGCCTTGAACCTCGTCTTCCTTGATGTTGGTTACATAAATATCTCCCGGGAAATTACCGTCAATAATATTTTTCAAGACCTTCCCCCCGGGCTTGGTTATGTCGTTTGAACCCCCTACTACTACTATACTTTTTGGATTTATAAGTTGCTCAGTTATCATATGTGTTGATATTTTTTGTTCCGTTTTGCTAAAATATAAAATATCTGCCTTTCTAAGCTTTAAATGTTGAAATTTATTATTATGATAAACTTCCGGTTTTTGTTTAGGTAAAAAATTACACTAATGAAAAAATTATAAAATTTATAGCATCTTAAAATAATATATTATAAGTAAAAGCCGTATAAAATTGTATTACATATTTGTTACTTTTGAAAAAAATTCGAAACGATAAAATGAAGAAATGACAGAAAGAGTGAAGGCAAGGTGCTATTCATTATCAATGATAATATTATTAGTAGTGTTGTTTAAAATGTTTCCCGTTATATCGGAGGCATATGACAATAGCGGAGAACTGTCATCGGTGAGGTATAATTATTACGAATACAGCGGTGCAGATGATCACTACTGGCAGGATAACCAAGCTTCAATGCTTTGGTATAGAACACAAACGGCCTATGTTATTTATTTGCTTTCCATTGTTGTGGTCATTTACCTGATAATACAAATTACCAACCATCAACTGGTAAAAGCGAAAAGAAACTTGGAAAAAATAGTCAGAGAACGTACGTCTGAAATAGTGAATCAAAGAAAGAAGCTTGAGATTGAAAAGGAAAAATCGGACAAATTGTTGCGTAATATTTTGCCTTACCAGGTTGCACAGGAGCTCAAAATACATGGTAATGTTCGTGTGCAGTATTATGAGCTTGCAACAGTTATGTTTATGGATTTTAAAGATTTCAGCAAGACTTCTCAGTTTATCAATCCGTTACATCTTTTGAATGAACTTGATAAGAGCTTCTGTTTTTTTGATGAAGTATGCGCCCGTAATAACCTTGAAAAGATAAAAACTATGGGCGATGCATATATGTGTGTTGGAGGTGTTCCGCAGCCCAATAAAACCAACCCGTTTGATGCAATTTTGGCTGCTTTTGAAATACTGGACTTTATTAAAAAAGCTGCAAAAAACCAATGGCTTTGTGAATTGAGAATAGGTATTCATACGGGTGAACTTATCGCAGGAGTGGTTGGCAAAAATAAATTTGCTTATGATGTATGGGGTGAAACAGTTAATACAGCAAAAAGACTGGAGTCTTCGGGTGAAATAAACAAGATTAATATTTCGGGCGAAACATATAATATCGTGAAGGATTATTTTCTATGTACCTATAGAGGCAGGCTGCCGGCTAAACATTCCGACGAATATCAGATGTATTTTGTAAACCGTATAAAGAAAGATTATTCAGGCAATGAAACAGGTAATAAACCTAATAAAAAATTGCTTGATATTTTAAATATAACATGAAACAAAATAAATTAATAAAAATTCAATATAAAATTTTGTTTTATTTGAAATCGGATATATTATAATTTATTTTTACCCAATAAATAATGGGGCTGTTTTTGTAATTTTAAAAAATATATATTATTCAATATGAGATATAAAGAAGTTAAAGATTTTGTAATTAATAAATTAAAAAAAGAACTGAAACCAAGTTTGTATTATCATAATTATAAACATACGCTTGATCTTTTAGATTGTGTTGAATACCTGGCAAAAGAAGAAAACATTACAGGAGAAGATATTATATTGCTTAGGACTGCTGCCTTGTTTCATGATACCGGGTTTTTATGGCAATATGATAATAATGAGCCGTATGGTTGTGAATTTGCAAGGGATGTTTTGCCCGATTATGGCTATAGTGAAGAACAAATTAAAAAAATTTGTAATATGATCATGGCAACGCAAATGCCGCAAAATCCTAAAAATAAACTTGCTGAAATTATTTGTGATGCCGATTTGTTTTATATTGGCAGGGATGATTTTTTTATTACAGCGTTGAGACTACACCGTGAGTGGAGCGAGAACAGCGTAAAAAAAATTACCTTTAAAGATTGGTATTTGAAACAAAAGAACTTCGTTTTATCACATGTATTTTTTACCGAATCAGCAAGAAAACTACTTAAAACGAAGAAACAGCACAACTTGTCGCAGATTAAAGAACTTCTTTCACTTTTGGAAGCAACTTTTGGTGAAAAAACCGTATAATTTTTAAGAATATTACTTAACTTTACCATCTGATATTGTATTATATTGCTAAACCTTATTTTTTTTTCTACGTACAAGAATAGAAGGGCTTTATGTTAAATTGTATAACCAATTAATATATCATTATGCAAACTGACAAAAACAACATCATTTTGGTTCCTTCCGACTTCACTGTTGTCGGTGATTATGCAGTTAATAATGCTGTTAAACTGGCGAAGGATTTGCAATTCAGTATTTGTGTATTGCACGTTATAAACAAAACTACCAGGAAAACCCTTGAAAAAGAAAACAGATCCATAGAGTATATTAATGAAAAATTGGCTGAAATTACAGACAAAGTAAAAAAAGAGCATAATATTAAAGTTGAATATATTGCCAGGGAAGGGAGCATTTTTTCGGTTATTGCTGAGGTAGCTGAAGAAATTAAAGCCAATTATGTTGTTATTGGTACACATGGTAAAAAAGGAATACAGTTTTTGTTGGGAAGTTTTGCTTTGAAAGTTATCAAAAGTTCACCCGTACCTGTTTTCGTTGTTCAAAAACTAGCCGAAACAAAGTCGGTTAAGAATATTGTTTTTCCATTAGACCTGGAGGAAGGCTCTAAACAAAAAGTTAAATGGGCAATTACTTTGCATAAACAGTTTAATGCAAAGTTTCACTTTTTTGTCAATAATCAAAAAGATGAATTCAGCCAAAATCGTATTAAAGCTGATCTGAACCAGGTTAAGAAAATATTTGATAAACATAAAATCACATATACCGAAATTTTTAGTGAAAGAAAAAACCCTTATTCTAAACAGGTTGTAGAATATTCTAAAAAAATAGGAGCAGATTTCATAATCATATCAACCGATCCCGATAAGACATCAATAAATCCATTTGGTTCACCTGATGAAAAAATAATATACAACCAGGAAAAAATTCCCGCAATGTGTATAAATTCACAAGATTTGAAAATTCTAATTGGTACATTATAATCTTTTTTCATTATAATTTTCGATCTGAAACTGCTGGTTGCCAACTTTTTTTATCAACTTATCCTTTAGGGGATTTTATCTCATGGAAAATGTAGTTTGCTGGTTTCCCCTATCATCTCTTTTCTCTCTTGTTTTTTCCATTCCCCTGTTTTATTATATTCCCGGCTCCTGCACCCATCATTACTTTCATAATATTAACAATTGATCATTGTACCTTAAAGGTGCAATAAACTAAAAAATAAAACTTTTTTCAGTTTTCGATGGTGGTTAAAATTATTTCGTATGAAAAATGTAATTTAGCAATCATTGTAAGTAAAAAATATTGTATTATTAATCCAGGCCAGATGGACTTAGAAAGTGCACGCAAACGTATCAGGGAGCTTTCCGGCATTATAGATAAGCACAATTACAAATATTATGTGCTGGCTGAGCCCACAATAAGCGATTATGAATATGATATGCTGATGGAAGAGCTTATTGAGCTCGAAAACAAGTTTTCTGAACTTATTGATATCAATTCTCCTACTCAAAGAGTTGGAGGTATGGTGACAAAAGACTTTCCTGCGGTCAGGCATAAATATCCTATGTTGTCACTTGGAAATACGTATAGCAAAAAAGAGCTGCAGGATTTTGACAGCCGGATTCGCAAGGCCATTGGTGATGCTTTTGAATATGTGTGTGAGTTAAAATATGATGGTGTTGCAATAGGTTTGGTTTATGAAAACAAAAACCTTGTCAGGGCTGTTACACGTGGCGACGGATACCAGGGTGATGATGTTACAACTAATGCAAGGACTATAAAGAGCATACCTCTTAAACTTTTTGACGGGGCTAAAGTACCAAACGAATTGGAAGTACGTGGCGAGATATTTATGCCTCATGGAAGTTTTTTGCAACTTAATGAAGCCAGGTTAAAAAATAACGAGGCTCCATTTGCCAATCCCAGGAATGCCGCAGCAGGCAGCCTTAAACTCCGGGAATCAAAGATTGTAGCTTCGCGAAACCTGGATTGTTTTATTTACAATATACTTGGAGAGAATTTGCCTTTTGATGATCACTACGACAACCTTAAATTAGCAAAAAAATGGGGTTTCAAAATACCGGAATTTATAAAAAAATGCGATGACCTGGACAAGGTCTTTCAATATATCAGTTATTGGGAGAAAGAAAGAAAAACTCTCGATTATGATACAGACGGAATTGTTATTAAAATTAATTCGATTGAACAACAGGAAAAGCTTGGATATACAGCTAAGTCGCCGCGCTGGGCAATAGCCTATAAATTTCCTGCTCAGCAGGCATATACCAGGCTTTTAGATGTCAAATACCAGGTAGGGCGTACCGGAGCAATTACACCGGTTGCTGTTCTTCAGCCCGTGCAACTCTCAGGCACCACTGTAAAAAGAGCTTCGCTTTATAATGCCGACAAAATAAAAGAATTGGAGTTGCATTTGAATGATACGGTTATTGTAGAAAAGGGAGGTGAAATAATACCAAAAATCGTAGGTGTTGATATTAAGCACAGAGATACTAATGCACAACCGGTTACTTATGCAACTAAGTGTAGTGAATGTAATACCCCATTAGTTAAAGGTGAGGGCGAAGCTCTGCATTATTGCCCTAATCAAAAAGATTGCCCGCCCCAGGTACTGGGGAAAATAGAACATTTTATCAGCCGTAAAGCCATGAACATCGAAAGCCTTGGGCAGGGCCGTACGGAAATATTAATCAAAAACGGTCTTGTGAAAAATATTGCCGACTTATATGACTTGAAATATGAACAACTCTATGGGCTTGAAAAAACTATTGTGAATGAACTTGAAGGTACATCAAAAAAAATAAGCTTCAGAGAAAAAACCGTAAATAATATTTTGAATGCACTGGAAAAATCAAAATCAGTACCCTTTGAAAGAGTTCTATATGCATTAGGAATTCGCTATGTAGGAGAAACTGTTGCAAAAAAGATTGCCCAACATTTTACAAGCATTGATAATCTTATGAACAGCAGCTTTGAACAGTTACTGGAAGTTCCGGAAGTTGGTAAGAAAATTGCGTATAGCATTATTTTGTTTTTTCAGGATAAGGATAATTTAAATATAATAGACAGGTTAAAGAGTAAAGGTTTACAGTTTGAAACAGGTGAAAAGTCAAAGAAAGGTGGCCTGTTAAATGGAAAAGTTTTTGTCATATCCGGGGTGTTCGAAAAATATTCAAGGCAGGGGTTGAAAAGCCTTATAGAAGATAATGGCGGAAAGGTAACAGGCTCGGTATCTTCCAATACAGATTACCTTGTGGCAGGAGAAAATATGGGCCCGGAAAAAAGAAAAAAGGCTGTTGAATTGAAAGTTCCGTTAATTAACGAATCTGAATTTGAAGAATTGTTAAGTAATGTTTAAATCAGTGTTGGTTATTTAACCACATGCCCGTCATGTAATGTAATAATCCGGTCAGCCATCCGTGCAAGTTCTTTGTTATGTGTAACGATAACAAAAGTTTGATATAATTCCTTGCGGAGTGAAAAAAATAATTTGTGCAGTTCTTCTGAATTTTCCGAATCCAGGTTTCCGCTGGGTTCGTCGGCAAGTACTACAGCTGGATTGTTGATCAGTGCCCGCGCTACAGCTACTCTTTGTTGTTCGCCACCCGAAAGTTCTCCGGGTTTATGCTCTTCCCTTTCCGAAAGCCCCATCAAACCTAATAACTTTTTGGCTTCTTTTTCAGCCTCTTTTTTTGGCTTGCGGGCAATGAATGCAGGGATACAAACATTTTCAAGGGCAGTAAATTCAGGTAATAAATGGTGAAACTGAAAAACAAAACCAATATATTTATTACGAAAATCAGATAACTGCCTGTCGTTATATTTTAAAACATCTACCCCCTCTATTTCAACAATACCCTTATCGCAACGGTCAAGAGTGCCGATGATATGCAATAAAGTTGTTTTTCCTGCACCGGAAACTCCCGCAATACTGACCACTTCACCTTTATTGACTTGTAAATCAACTCCCTTTAAAACCTTTAGCTTTCCGTAAGACTTATGTATGTCTGTTGCATTGATTATTGTTTCTTTCACAATAAAAATCCTCTTTAAGGTTGATTAATCATGGCGGTTAAATAATGTTAACCTTTATAACTTTTAGCGTTTGCTGAATTTACAGGCGAAGATATAAAAAAGAATCACTGCTGTCCGATAAAAATATTTTAAAGCTTATGAAACCACAATTTTTTGAAAAACATAAATCCAACCTCAATAAAGTTTCGAACATGGGTGTGCCATCATATGTTAATAATAAATTTCGTTATGATGAATATCAATATAAACAAATGCTCTGTTAAATTTGACTATCTTTAAGGTGTTATTTTGTTTAATTTTGTGAAAAAGCAATGCAGTATGCGCAATATATTGCAAATAAAATAACCGATATAATTTTTATAAAACAAGTCGTTTTTTGTATATGTTGAAAAAATTAAGCCTGTATTGAATGAACGAGCAAAAGAAATTACATCCAAATAAGATAGTTCATTTTTCTGTTGAGGCATCCGTAGGTAGCCGTGGCAACTTCAGGGGAACGGTTTTAGGACAGCTTTTTATCGGCTTCCTTTATTCATTCGGGTATTTTGATTTTGTAATTGTCGGTTTGATAATTGGATACATCCTGCCTGTGATTTGGGTTATCAGTTCATACAGGTTTTTAAAGTACAGAGCCGTTAAAACGGAATCATTGCCTTTCCCCGGTTTTATCAGGAAAGACCCGGGCAATATGCTTGTGATAATAGCTGATATTATTTTTTTGTCAGTTATTTGGTTTATTATTCTGTCCGGATTATATGATGCCAAATGGTTGAAATCTGTGTTTACAATGCTTTTTCCTTTTCTCACTTTATCAATGATGAGGTCGCTAATTATTATTCCTCAAAACAGTGAGAATAACGGGGAAAAATGAACAATACGGATCTTTATCAAATAATAAATGGGGCTTCCGGTTAAATCAACCAGATCATTTGTAAAACAACTGAAGTGTTTTACAGTAATACAATAAAAAAAGGGATAAGCAAATGACTTATCCCTTTTTTTGCTGAACAGATGATATTCTATTCTAACATTTCATTAATCCGTTGTTGTAATTCGGGGTCTTGTTGATATGCCGTCATAATTTCTTCATATTCTTCATAGTCCAGTCCGGATTCTTCAATAGCTCCCATAATTTTCTCATCTGTTTTGACCTGAAGATCGTTTACTCTTTGCATAGCTCTGTCAAATGATTGCCGTTCTTCCTCCGTTGCTTCCACTTCTGCCTGTGGATCCTGCATAGCGTTGAATATTTGGTTGAACTCTTCAATAGTAAGTCCTTCTTCTTCAATTTCTGCAACCATTTCATGCTGGCTTTGCTGTTGAATAGCCATTACATCTTGAGCCGCTGTCACAAACATTTGAAGTTCCTCATCTGAATAATCTGTACGTGTTTCCTGACGTTCTAGCCTCACAGGTTCCTGACCGTAAATATTACCTGATAATAAACAAAAGATCACGGTAAATACTGAAATGATCATTGATAAATCCTTAATTTTACCTTTGGATGTAAACATAATTACTTTAAGTTTAGTTATTAAAAAATAAGCTTTTTACAAAGTAACAAAAAAATCTATTGCTTTACAAGTTTATTATAATTAAGTTTTTTATATTTATAAAAACATAATATCCGTGAATACTACTTATATAGTTAACCCAAAAAGGAATACAATTTTTTTATTAAAATAATTGTAAAAAAGTTTAACATAATTTTGACTTATTAAAAAGATTAATCCTTAAAAGATTAGTTTTTTGAACATAAAAAAAGCTGCCTGTTAAAGAAGGCAACTTTTTTTATAAATAGACACTTATATTTTATTCTTTCTTTTCCTTATCGTCTTTTTTTGTTTTTTTTACATCATCTGGCTTGTCATCTTTTGATTTGCTTTTGTTCTCAGATTTTTTCGATGTTTTTTTAGGTTTTTTTTCAGCTTCTTTTTCCAGGGTTTTTGTATCACCTGCTGATTTTGTTTTCGAAGCAGTTTTAGATTTTTTTTCTTTTTTTGCTACCTCCTTATCTTTTTCCTCTTTAATCTTTTCTGCTAATTCATTTGCGGGTTCGTCGGCTTTTTGAGGTTTTGTTTCTCCGGCAGATTTTTCTTTGGTTTTGGTTTGTTTTTTGGAAGTTTTGGTTTTAGTTTCCTCTGCTTTTTCTGCCTTTGTTTCGGTTTTTTCTTCTTCTTTGGCTTTTGTCTTTGGTTTTTCCTTTTCTTCTTTAGTTTCTTCTTTTTTATCTTCGTCTTTTATTTTTTGTTCTTTAGTGGTGTCTTCCTCTTCTTTTGGTTTGGAAGTTTTTTTGGCTTTCGTTTCTTTTACAGTTTTACTTTCTGTTTTGGTTTTTTCGGAAGAGGGTTTTTCTTCAGCTGATTTTTCTTTTTTTTCAGGCTTTGTTCCTTTAGATTTTTCAGATTTTTCGTATTCAGTTTTAAGATTTGCCAGGGCATCGATATCGCCAAGAGTAGTTTTTTCCATACTGTCTTTCATTTTCTTGACTGCTTGTTTACCGGATTTTTCTTTGGCTTTTTTCTTGGCACTTTCACTGGCTCTTTCGGCTGCAATTTTATCATGGAATACTTTTGTATGCGAGACGATTATTTTCTTGCTTTCCTTGTTGAATTCGATGACCTTAAAGTCAAGTGTTTCATCCATTTTAGCCGTTGTACCGTCTTCCTTAACGATATGCCGTGTCGGGGCGAATCCTTCAACTCCGTATGGCAGGGCAACTATAACGCCTTTATCGGATGATCCGACTATAGTACCTTTATGTATGGAATCAATTTTAAACACTGTTTCAAAAACATCCCACGGATTTTCTTCAAGTTGTTTATGCCCAAGGCTTAAACGGCGGTTTTCTTTATCTACATCAAGTACTACGACTTCAATTTTTTCACTTATTTTGGTAAATTCCGCCGGATGTTTGATTTTTTTACTCCATGACAGGTCGCTGATGTGTATAAGCCCGTCAACGCCTTCCTCAAGTTCTACGAATATCCCGAAATTGGTAAAATTCCTGACCATTGCCGTATGTTTCGATTTTGGAGGATATTTTTCGTGAATGTTCTCCCACGGGTCGGGTATAAGTTGTTTAATGCCGAGCGACATTTTTCTTTCTTCGCGGTCGAGGGTTAAAATAACGGCTTCGACTTCATCGCCGACTTTGAGAAAATCTTGTGCTGTACGCAGATGTTGTGACCATGACATCTCAGAAACATGTATTAATCCTTCAACTCCGGGTGCAATCTCTATAAATGCACCATAATCGGTAATCACTACTACACGTCCTTTCACCTTATCGCCGATTTTCAGATTTGGATCAAGCGAATCCCATGGATGAGGCTTTAATTGTTTAAGCCCAAGGGCAATGCGCTTTTTGCTGTCATCAAAATCCAAGATAACAACATTGATCTTTTGGTCAAGCTCAACAATCTCTTCAGGATGATTAATACGGCCCCATGAAAGATCAGTAATATGAATAAGACCGTCAACACCACCAAGGTCAATAAATACTCCGTAAGATGTGATGTTTTTAACCGTACCCTCAAGTATCTGTCCTTTTTCAAGCTTGGAAATGATCTCAGCCTTTTGAACTTCAAGCTCTTCCTCTATAAGTGCCTTATGTGAAACTACAACGTTCTTGTATTCATGATTAATTTTAACTACCTTGAATTCCATGGTTTTACCAACATATATATCATAATCACGTATTGGTTTTACATCAATTTGAGATCCTGGCAAAAAAGCTTCTATACCGAAAACGTCAACTATTAATCCGCCTTTTGTACGACATTTCACATAACCGTTAATGACTTCATCTTTTTCGTAAGCCTCGTTAATTCTTTCCCACGAACGTAAAGTGCGGGCTTTCTTATGTGATAGGATAAGCTGACCCGAATGGTCTTCCTGGCTTTCTACATAAACTTCAAGGCTGTCACCCGGCTTAAGTTCGGGATTATATCTGACTTCTGAGGCGGGAATAACCCCATCGGATTTAAAACCTATATTTATAACAACCTCCCTGTTATTTATTGAAACGACCGTACCATCCAAAACTTCACCCTCACCAATTGATCTCAGGGTGTCATCATACATGCTTTCCAATTGCTTGCGCTCTTCTTTCGAGTATGTTTCTTGTTTCTCTTCAACAGACTCCCAGTCAAACTCCCCAGGTTCAGGAATCTTGTCAATTGCCACAGCCGCACCATCTTCATCTTTTTTCAGCTCCGAGCCTGATTCCTGATCCCCGGAACTGTCAACGTTTTCTTCCGTTTTTTCACCCTGGCTTTTAGTATCTTTGTCTTTTGATTGCTCCTTAGATGTATCAAGATTTTTGTCAATATCTTCCGAAGGATTAATGTTTTTGTTTTCTTCTGACATTAGCTAAATGTAATTAATTCTGTGGTTTTTTAGAAAAAACCGGGTTTAACAATTGATTTAATTAGCCCTTAAAAAAGGAACTGCAAAATTAGTAAAATTCAAATAAACAACAAATTATAATTTATATATTTTATGAATAACCCTTATTATTTAATTTTAATAGCGAAGCTGTTATTTTACGGATTAAATGTTTTATTTTTGGTGCTTATAGAGCAATAATTTCGATAAAAAAAAGCGGTAAAGCTTTTTGGAAAGTTTTAACTGTTAAGCGGTATGATCAGACATGCAAAATTTAAGTAAAAATACAATAAAAATTTACGGATTTGCTTAAATTTGAACAATTTTTCTAATATATTAATTTAACGGGGTGATCAGATTGAAGTTTTTTAGATTTAAAGCTTCCGGTTCATCTTGTGATACCGTTGATTAAAAATAAACAGATGAAACGAATCATTATCAAAATTTTTTTTAGACAGTAGTATTATTTATTACGGCGGGTTTTATCTTTAATTATATAAATAAAAATTTCGATTCATGAAAAAATTTATAAGATGGTATAGAAACATGAATATGAAAAAACGTTTTATCCTTTCATTGAATTTGACTGTAGTTATATGCGTTCTTATCATATCTGTAGTTGCATTAATAAATCGTATAGACAGGGAGAAAAATGAAGCGGAAGATAAACTTTTTTATGAGCTGGAATATTTAGTTACCATACTTGATATAACGAGAGACAGGGAATTAGATGAAGTAAAGGATGTTTTTTATAATAAGAGCTTTTATAATACCGGGTATGTTTCAATGATTGATCAGGACGGAAATGTTGTAATATGTAAACATAATGAAGGGGCGAATGTATCGGGCGAACAATTCTTCGGAGATATTGAGATAATGCGTGAAGGAAGCTCCAGATATTATGATGAAACCATCGGCCAGCATAAATGGCAATATTTTACATGGTATAGCCCGGAGCAATCTTATATAGTAGCAACAATTGACCAATATGAATTTATTACCAAACCGGTAATGAACGTGATATTGATATTGGTTTTTGCCATTGTTTTTTCTGTGATTGTTTTTGGCATAATTATCTATTTTATTACAAATACAATTTCCAATCCTTTAAAGAAGCTGGCAAATATTGTTGGTCAACTGGGCAAAGGAGTGCTGCCGAAAAAATTTGATTACAATTATGAAGATGAGGTTGGGCAGCTAACAAGATCGGTTAATAATCTTATTGATGGTCTGAAAAAAACCGCATTATTTGCCAAAGAGATTGAAAATAATAATTTTGATTACGAATACACACCCTTTAGTGAGGATGATATGTTGGGTAATGCATTGCTGGATATGCGTCAAAGCCTCAAAAAAGCTGCTGAAGAAGAGGATCTCAGAAAAGCCGAAAGTGAAAAGAGAAATTGGGCAACACAGGGAATAGCCAGGTTTGGAGATATCCTAAGGCAAAATTATTCCGATATCAATGAGCTTTCATACAATGTAATAAAAAATCTTGTTGAATACCTGGGTGCTAACCAGGGGGGATTGTTCATAATAAATGATAATAAAGAAAAAGAAAGATACCTGGAACTTACTGCCTGTTATGCCTACGACCGTCGCAAATACCTTGAAAAGCATATCAAAATAGGTGAAGGCCTTGTCGGCAATTGTTTTATTGAAAAACAAACGATCCATCTAACCGAAATTCCTGAAAATTACATCCATATTACATCCGGGCTGGGCCAGGAAAGTCCTGCAGCATTGATTATTGTCCCTTTAAAGCTTAATGAAGATATATATGGTGTAATAGAGTTGGCGTCATTCAATAAATTTGAAGACCATAAAATTGAATTTGTTGAAAAAGTGGGCGAAAGTATTGCTTCAACAATCAGTAGTATGAAGATCAACCAAAGAACAGCAAAGCTATTGGAAAAATCTCAAAAACAGGCTGAAGAAATGCGTGCGCAGGAAGAAGAAATGCGTCAAAACATGGAAGAACTTCATGCTACACAGGAATCTATGGCTGAAAAAGAACGTGAGAACCGGAAAATAATTGATGAGCTTAAAGCAGAATTGGAAAAAAAGGAAATAAATGAATTAACCGAAAAACTCAACAAGCAAAACAAAGATGTTGAAGGTGTTGAGAAAAATGCAACAGAACCCGGGGAAAAACCTGAAAAAGGCGAAAAATACGGGCCTGAAGAGAAACCCGGAGAGAAACCCGAAGAGAAACCCGAAGAAAACAAAGAAGACCCCTCCAAAGATGCAGCAAAAGATATTCATGATGAAAGCAAAACCGAAAGCCAGAGTGAATGGTCGGAACATTTAAAAGAGAGCTTTAAACAATTCAAGAAAGGCAGAAAAAAATAACCGGGTATGTAAATGTTATACCCGGTGTGGTTTTTTTTAAGCTTGATTATAAATCTTCAGCGGCCAATTGCCAATATCTTTTTATATTTAAAACTGTCTAAG
>PWZB01000065.1 GCA_003567625.1 Bacteroidales bacterium
AATGACAACTTGTTGTAAGTTATTGATATAGTGCCATCTAAAGGATTCTGAATTTTTTCAAGTACTAATATTAAATAAGTTTAATTGATTTAAGAACCCCGATACATTTCATTACGGGGCAAGCCCCAGTACGCTTCGCTACGGGGCAGGCCCCAGTACGCTTCGCTACGGGGTAAACAAGGATTAACGATTTACGATTTACGAAGTTTGGCATAATCACCTGATTTTCTCTCAACTTCTAAAATCAAAAATCGTTAATCGATATTCGTTAATCAAAAAAGTTTGACATTATCAACCAGTCACTAATTAATTGTCATTCCACATCGGCGACCCAAGGTCTGGGTCTGAACATTCGGAATGACAGGTCAATCGTGTGATAGGGGGAGGTGGGGGGAAGAAAGCGGGCGGCGCCCGTTTTCTTCCCCCCACCCCTTTTTTTAAAAGTAACCCGTCATTCCGAATGGAGTGAAACGGAATGAGGAATCTCGTTGTAAAACCGGTAACCTTTTTTAAACGGGTTATTTTATACTACTTTTTTTAAAAACCATATGCATTATTCAAAAAACCATAATAAAATTAACAAAATAAAAAACAGATAACCAAATTTTTTTTGAAGAATTTTTGAAAAAAATTTAGTTATTTTTATTATATTTGTATGTTTATTATTATAGACTTAATGTAAACTATCGTTAAAAACTCACCAATTATGAAAAATAAAAATCTGGTGTTTTTCAGTGGTATGTACCTATTTGGTGGGAACTCGCATAAAAGCGGATCATCGGCGCGTCATGGCAGAAGTCGTTTTACAAAAAAGAAAGTACTTACTATCGCTTTTTTTCTTCTTTCTTTTGCACTATTTAACTTTAATCTGTTTGCCGAAGAAGAGTGGTACTGGTTAAACCCATTACCTCATGGACATACCGTATATTCAGCATATTTCATTGATGCAAATACGGGTTATGCAGTTGGCAGGTTTGGTACAATCATAAAAACTATTGATGCAGGAGAAAACTGGACGGAGATTTTTGCCCCTGGAATATATAAAAATTTGGCGTCAGTATATTTTACAGATGCAAATACAGGCTACGCGGTTGGCGGATATGGTGCAATCCTGAAAACTACTGATGCAGGAGAAAACTGGACAAAGCTTTCAAAAGTAACAACTAATCATTTACGGTCAGTATATCTTACAGATGCAAATACGGGCTATGCGGTTGGTGATGGTGGCACGATTTTAACAAATATGTCTGACCTGCCCTACCCTGTGGAGTTGTATAGCTTTACAGCTACGCGCGACGAAAACAGGCAGTACGTTAATGTAAAATGGACTACCGTAAGCGGGACCAACAACAGCCACTTCAATGTTCACAGGGCTTATGATGACGGCAGATTTGAAAAAATAGCAACCATACAAGGTGCAGGAAACTCCAACAGGCCGATTGACTACATATATACAGATAAACCGGATAATACTTCCGATGTGATATACTACAAGCTCTCACAACATGACTTCGACGGTAAGAGTGAGACTTTCAGCCCCGTTGCCGTTACATGTATAATGAAAACCGATCAAGCCGAAAAGCTCAATATATTTCCGAACCCGGCAAAAGACATAATAAACATTATAGCCCTATCACCAATCCGCACCGGTGCAACTATCAAAATATACAATATCAACGGTGTCAATGTTTTTGAAAAAGAGCTTGAGCTTAATGAGGGCATGAATAAAACAAAGGTTGATGTAAGCGGTTTTACAGTCGGTGCGTATGTTGTTCAGGTCAAATCTGCCGATGTGGCTTTCAGACAATATATAATCCATGTGAAACGATAATGGTAGTGTTTGGTAGTTGATATTTGAGCCTATTCTAAATAGTATTTGGTGCCACAGATTATACAGATTTTCACTGATTTAATATAAGGCTTGATAAAATAACTAAGTCTAAAGAACAAAAAAATAGACGTTATAAAGGATTTAATCTATTTTTTTCAAGAAAAAATAGCATTGTTATTTAAAAATAATAAAGGCATAAATGAATATTAAAAACCGCGATGTATATTTTCATGATCTTGGCATAAAAGATTACAAGGAGGTTTGGGATTACCAGGAGGAGTTGTTTAACGGAATAATAAAAACAAAGACCGGTAATCGTTCTTTGCCGGATGATAAACAAAAGCTTACACCCAACTATCTCTTATTTGTTGAGCATCCGCATGTATATACACTTGGAAAGAGCGGTTCTGACAACAACCTTTTGATCAACATGATCGAGCTGAAAGCCAAAAATGCAACATACTATAATATAGACCGTGGAGGTGATATAACATATCACGGGCCGGGGCAAATTGTCGGCTATCCGGTTCTAGACCTGGAAAACTTCTCGTTGGGATTACACAAATATGTCCATAATCTTGAAGAGTCTATTATCAGAACTTTGAAGGATTACAATATAACTGCAAGCCGGCTTGATGGTGCAACGGGAGTATGGCTTGAATCAAATAATCCGCATAAAGCAAGGAAAATCTGCGCCATAGGCATACGCACAAGCCGCTGGGTATCAATGCATGGATTTGCTTTTAATGTAAACACACAACTCGAATACTTTGATTTTATTAACCCTTGCGGGTTCACGGATAAAAAAGCAACCTCTTTGCAAAAAGAACTCGGCAAAGAAATAGATATTGAAGAAGTTAAAACAAAACTCAAAGCTAATATTGCAGAGGTTTTCAAAATGAAGTTGCTAACAACTAACGAACAACACCTCTAAACTTCCTAAAACTCTCAACCTCTAAACTCAATTAACCAATTGGCACATTATTTCTCCGGGATGTTCTTCAACACCTCCAGCGTCAAATCCCAAAACTTAGGTACAGTATCTATTTTCAATTTTTCGTTTGGTGAATGTGCATTTTTGATAGTAGGTCCGAAAGATATCATGTCCATGCCGGGGTATTTCTCGCCAATAATGCCACATTCCAGTCCGGCATGAATAGCAAGGACTTTTGGTTCTTTATTAAACATGTTCTTATACGCATTTTTGGTAATCTTAAGTATTTGCGAATTCAAATCGGGTATCCAGCCCGGATATCCGTTTCCATGCCTTGCTTTGGCATTTGCAAGGTGAAATACACTTGCAACCATATTTGCTATATCTTTCTTTGATGATTCATATGAGCTACGCTGGCTTGTGCTCACAATTATTTCATTTGTTCCCATTTTTACCGAAGCAAGATTTGTTGATGTCTCAACTAAATCCGGAATATCTGGTGACATTGCCATTATCCCGTGAGGACATGCATAAAGTGCATTTAAAAGGTTATTTTGCGTTTCCGGATCTATAACAAAACCGGGTTTTTCAACCTGGTTAAGTGTAATTTTAAGATCAGGCTCATTGTTTTTATACTCCAATTTCAATTCGTCTATAAAATTATTTACAAGTTCTTCAAAACCTTTCAGATATCTTGAAGGCACAGCTACTACTGCAAAAGCTTCGCGTGGGATGGCATTGCGCAGGTTGCCGCCATCGATTTGCGATAATCTTATCTCAAACATCCTCTCACAATCCCACAAAATACGGTTTAAGATCTTATTTGCATTACCGCGATGCTTATCGATATCATCTCCGGAATGGCCGCCTTTAAGACCACTGACAAAGATTTTATAGGGTTTATTATTCGGGTCATAAACATCTTTTTTATATTTGAATGTTGCAAGAGTATCAATACCACCGGCACAACCTATGAACAATTCGCCTTCATCCTCAGAATCAAGATTTAACAATATTCTGCCTTCCAATAGGCCTTTTTCCAAAGAGAACGCTCCGGTTAAACCGGTCTCTTCATCAACCGTGAACAAACATTCAACCGGACCGTGTTCTATTGAATCTGATTCAAGCAAAGCCAACTGCACAGCCATACCTATCCCATCATCCGCACCCAAGGTTGTGCCTGTCGCTTTTACCCAGCCATTGTCAATACGCGGACGAATAGGATCGGTGTTAAAATTATGTTCAACATCACTATTCTTCTCGCAAACCATATCAATATGGCTCTGCAGCACCACCGTCTTAAGGTTATCCTTGCCCTTGGTTGCCTTTTTGCGGATAACTATGTTACCGGTCCTGTCTTGACTGGATTCAAGATTGTGCTTTGAAGCAAAATCAAGAATATACTTTGCAATCTTATGCTCTTTCTTGGAAGGTCGCGGAACCTGGCATATCTCTTCAAAAATCTCCCATACTCGTTTGGGCTCTAAATGTCCTAAAACTTTTCCCATTTTTTAAAATTTTAATTAATAATCAATTATTTTTAGCGTAAATATTTCCATAATTATTTATAAATAACTCTTAAAAAATTTTTAAGCTTCTCAAGTCTCTTGGAAGATTATATCTTTACCTTAACCTGGTTGCCTGATACGATCAACTATTTGCAGAAGCTGCCCGGGTTTTTCATATTTTATTTTTATATTTTTTCTTCCAATATAAGATCTTCTCCAAAAAGTTTGTCCGGGATTGCCGGCTCTCGGTCGAAAATCCCGTACACTGCCGATCCGCTTCCCGTCATAGAAGCATATACCGCACCTTTTTTGTAAAGTACAGATTTAATTTTTTCAATATCAGGGTGTTTTAAAAATATTGTTTTTTCAAAATCATTTTCAATGGTGCTCCTCCATTCATCAACAGGTTGACGTATCAACTCTTTAATTGACCTGCGTCTTTCACAGGGTATTGCCTTTTTGTAAGCTTCTGATGTATCAATATTAATTTTAGGTTTAATAATAGCTATGTAATAACCTTCCAGGTTAACATTTGCATCATCAAACACATCACCTTTATTAAGGCCAATCATGGGTTTATTATAAATAAAGAAAGCGCAATCAGCCCCGAGATACCGGGCGTAACCGGCAAGCTGTTCACTGTCGAGTTCAAGATTAAAAATTCGATTCAACAATAACAGGGTATTTGCCGCATTGCTGCTTCCGCCTCCAAGACCCGAACCGGGTGGTATCTTCTTATGCAAATGAATTTTAACCGGGGGAAGGTCATATTCCTTTTTAAGCAATTCATAAGCCTTAATGCATAGATTTGGTTTGCCTTTTCCGGGCAATTCCAATCCTGATAGGGAAAACATCGTTTTCCCCCTCGACGGGATTATTTCCAAACCATCAACAAGCCCCACAGGATAAAACAAAGTCTCAATATTGTGATAACCATCGAAGCGCTTCTGAAGTATGTGCAAACCAATGTTGATTTTACACCCTGGAAATGATATCACGGGCTTACTAAAATTTATTTAATTAATATGCTTATTATGGCTCTAATACTACTACATCAGGCAAAATTAACAATTCTTTAAAAAAAATCCAACCCCCTTGTACATAAAAGTTTAATCCATTTTTTTAAAATATGTCTTTACCAGCATTCTAATAGATGAATATGTATTTGATAAATAGTCTTTTGCATTTAACGGATTTACCCATATCGCTTTGCTGATATCCTCATCAAGTTGAGGTTTAGGATCTTTCCAATCGCCTGCATGCATTAAATACCAGAATGTTTTCTTTAAAACCCACTGTTCTGAAGGTAAAAGATACATATGGTAAGTTGAAGTTAATGTTTCAATAATTTCAATATCACCTATGCTACATTCTTCTTTAACTTCTCTTATGGCTGTTAATTCGGGGTTTTCACCGGGTTCTTTTTTGCCTTTAGGCAAATCCCATTTGCCATATCTGTATATGAAAAGCAATTCATTCTGCGGATTTATTACAAGTCCTCCTGCCGCTTCCATATATACCGCATATTTTTCCAAATATGACAGGAGAGTTTCGGAATTATCGTTAATAACATATAAGACATTATTTTTCTTTTGAACTCTTATTAAAAAAGTTTTAACTTCTTTCCAGAACTCTCTTTCACTTCCTATCTTTATAATTACAGAATCATTTGCCGGGTTTTCCGGTTTTTTGCCGGTTAATATTATTTCCCTGTCGTTAATAAAAACTTTATACATTTGTCTTATGAAATTAGATAAAAAAATCTCTGCAAAGATAGCCAGTAGTTTATTAGAAATTAAAGCCGTAAAGTTAAATATTTCCAATCCATTTACCTGGGCGTCGGGAATAAAGTCGCCTATTTATTGTGATAACCGTCGTATATTGTCTTTTCCCGGGCTCAGAAAGCTTATTGCCGAATCAATGGTTAATCTTTCGGGGCAACAATACGGTTTGCCGGATTGTATTGCCGGGGTTGCTACCGGAGGTATTCCTCATGGTGTCCTGGTTGCTGACATTCTTCAACTCCCTTTTGTTTATGTGCGTGCCGGCAGTAAAGAACACGGCCTTGGAAACCGTGTTGAAGGCGTTGTAAAACCCGGATGGAAAGTATTGGTTGTTGAAGATCTGATATCTACGGGGCAAAGCAGCCTTTCGGCAGTTGAAAGCCTTCGGCAGAATAATTGTGAAGTTATTGGAATGATCGCAATTTTTACATACGGATTTAAAATAGCAGAAGTCAATTTCAAAAAAACAGATTGTGAATTAATAACATTGACCGGCTACAACACTCTTATTGATGCAGCATCAAGGCAAGGTTATATTAATAGCAATGAAATTGATATACTTGAAAAATGGCGAAAAGACCCTCAATCATGGCGTTAATGATAAAAAACAATTTTAATAATATTTTATGACAAAATTTGAAAGCAAAAGAGTGATAGTAAATGCACCCTGCGAGAAAGTTTTTGATTTTATGACTGATTTTAACAATTTCGAAAAACTATTACCCGGCAAGGTAAGCGACTGGAAAGCCACAAAAGATAGCTGTTCTTTTAAAATTGAGGGAATAGGAAATTTATCCATGCGTATTGCATCCAAAACCCCTTGCAAACAAATACATATAGTCTCCGATAACAACAATCCCGTTAATTATACCCTGGATTGCTATTTTTACAATTACGGAAAAGAACAATGTGAAGCAGAGTTGGTATTTGATGCAGAACTCAATTCTTTTATGAAAATGATAGCTTCCGATCCGCTGCAAAATTTTGTGAATATACTGGCTGATAAAATCAAGGAGTTGTTTGAATAAACTTTATGTGAAGGGGCCGGGAGACTAAGCAACTATGGGAACTATGAAAAAAAGGGTAAAAAGGAATAATATAACAAGGGATTGTCAATGCTAATCCACAAACTTCACTTCTTTAAAGTCGTAAGCTTCAATGCTGCCATCTGTATGTTGCAGCAACAGTTTCCCGTATTTATCAATCCCCCGGATTGTAGCTTCAAAAGATTTATCTTCAGTACGGTAATCTGCTTTTTCCAGGTATCTGTATAAACTGCTAAGGTAATCATTGTCCAGCCTCGTTTGCAAATTGCTTTTCAACATCATATACCGTTTTTGTACTTTATCGGAAAGAATATTGATACATTCCTGAATATTATGATTTTCACCTGTTAAAAGCTTTAATGATGTTGCCGTTGACTGAAAACTACTGAACCGGGTCTGATTGGCATTTATTCCGATACCAACAACGGTATATTTAATCATTGAGCCCTGTATAATGTTTTCCGTAAGAATGCCTGCAATTTTTCTCCCGTTAATAAATATATCATTGGGCCATTTAATTTCTACTTTATAATTGTCTTGTAAAATATTATTAACAGCATCACAAGTACCTAAAGAAAAGGTTTTAATCAAATAAAATTGTTTTTCGGGTGTTAAAAAACGGGGGTAAAACAAGAATGAGGCAATTATGTTCATACCCTTTTCGCTTTCCCATTTGGTATTTTCCAATCCCCTGCCTGCGTATTGATGGTCAGTCCATAATACCATGCCTTCAGGAAAGGAGTATGTCTTAATTAACCTGAATATCTCGCAATTGGTTGAATCTACGCTGGGCAAGTATATGTTCGTTTTCCCTAAATGTTTTCCTTCCATCATAACAGGATTTATTTTTAAGATATAATGCCTCCATGTTGCAGGCTTTATTAAGGTTGTATTTGTGCAGTAATAAAATATATAGGTTTCATGATCTTAAAATAAAAATATCTTTTTATAAATTACTAAAAATATATTGACAAAGATAATATTAAGATTTCTTAAAAATGTTGAATACACTACAAAAAACCTTTTCCCGGGAATTAGACGAACCAAAGAGTAACGACCGGGGCGCAATATAACAACCGAAATTAGTAAATTGTGAAGTTCGGCAAAGTCAATTATCACAAATTGTTTTTCCCTGATATTCAGGCCTGTCAGTATTTCACCCCCATTGGATGAGAAACAGATATTCTATGTTTTTATTTTATGCACTCAGAGAGGATAAATAATGAAAGAATCAATAATTTTTAAGCTCGGAAATTTGAGATTTGCATTTTTTTTCTTTTTCAAATAGGTTTGAAGCGAATATTTTTCCGTTTTTCAAAAAAAAGCTTTTTGCTTTTTCACGCATATTATATTTCAACATCATAGACTCTGCATATGCCCCGCAGGAATAAACAGCCAGTATATCGCCCCGTTTTGTTCCGGGTAAAAAAATGTCTTTAGCAAGCACATCCGTTGTCTCACATATTGGGCCGACAATATCATATTTTTCTTCCGGGTATTTTGAGCTGATATTTTCAATTTTATGCATAGCCTGATAAAGTGCGGGTCTCATCAACTCAGTCATGCCGCCATCTGTAATCAAAAAAGTTTTGTTAATACCCTTTTTGGTATACAATACTTTTGTTATGAGTTTTCCACATTGAGCTACCAGGCTGCGTCCCAGTTCAAAATGAATATTCATATTTTGGGGCACTTTCAGATTGGCGGCAAACACAGAAAAAAATGTGCTGAAATCAGGAATCATATTTTGCTGAGGTTCGCCATAATCAACAGCCAATCCTCCTCCAAGATTCAAATGCAACCCACCATATTTTTGGATTTCAAAATCTGAAAAAATATTATTTACTTTTTTGCAAAGCTCAACAAAAGGTTTCAACGAGGTTATCTGCGAGCCGATGTGAAAATGCAATCCTTCGAATTTCAGCCAGGGAGAATGATTGCATAGATCAAGTGCCTGCTGTAACTGCGAAAGGTGAATCCCAAATTTATTTTCTTCGGTACCTGTTGTAATGTTGTAATGTGTATGGGGCTGAATACCGGGATTTATCCTGAGTGCAACATGAGCATTCTTGTTGTTGTTTTTGGCAACTTGCTCAATTACCTCTAATTCTTCAATGGATTCACAGTTGAAGCAAAAAATATCTCTGAGCAGTGCCAGTTTAATTTCATCATCAACTTTTCCAACCCCTGCATAAACGATTTTATTAGCGGGGAAACCACGATATAATGCTTCAACAATTTCGTTGCCGCTCACACAATCGGCACCTAAGCCAAACCGGTTGATCATATCGGTTATAACAGGATTATGGTTTGCCTTAATGGCATAATGAATATGATAATTGTATTTTTTGGCCGACAGGGTGGCAGCAGATAAAGTTTGGCACAAAACATCCAGATCATAAAGATAATAAGGTGTTTTTAATATTATGTTTGTAAACATGGATATCGGTTTGAAATTTGTTGATTTGAAAATAAGCTGTGCAAAGTCTTTAAAACCTTTATTTTCTGGCTTTGGGGTAAAACCAATGTAACATTGTTTGAACCGGCACCCATAGAAATCATACGAACGTTAAAATGCTTAACTGTTTTGAGTATTTCAGCCACTATCCCGGGTTTTAAAATATCGCCCACTACACATACAATACATTGCTCATATTCAATGTCAATGCGTCCGCTGTTACCCCCCCGATATACCCCAACACTATTAGTAAGGCAGATTGAATTTGTCATTTGTCATTTTTATTTTATTTTTCAATTTAATGACCGATATTACTTAATAGCATTTATATGCATGCTATTATTCATAAAATGTTTGCAAAGAAAAAAGGATAAATTTATTTTGTCAAATTTTTAAAAATAATAAACATTTTTGTTACTTTGCGTTAAAATTTTAACATTATGACTACAGCTCAAATAGTTGATAAGATCATTACGGGATCTCCATTTCTTGAAGAAGCCTTATCGGAGGGTTTGATCAACATATCATCTTTGTCAAGAAAACTTAAACCTGAGATAGAAAAGGTATTGCAAAAAAAAGTACAATTGGGTACTATACTAATGGCGATAAAAAGGCGCCCTGCAGGTCATTCTTTCAAGGTTACACGTGAGATCAAAAATTTTATGGATAAGCTGGGAGATATAATTGTACGCTCGGGCCTTAGCGATTACACTTTTGAGAACTCCACCGGGTTGAATTCATGCAACAGGCAATTGATCGATGAGACAGCTGGTGAGAAAGAAATGTTTTGTACCGTTTCGCAGGGAGTATATGAAACAACGCTCGTTGTAAGTAATGTGATGGCAGAAAGGATTAATACTATTTATCTTAATGAAAAGTTATTGGCACAAAAAACCGGGTTAAGCTCTATAACCATTCGTTTGCCCGAAAGTAATACTGAAATTTCGGGCATTTATTATTTTTTACTAAAAAATCTTGCATGGTCGGGCATCAATGTATGTGAAATTATTTCTACCAGCAATGAGGTAACCTTTGTACTGGACGAGCAAGATGTACATAAAGCATTTTCCATACTTATGGGGATAAAACAAGCATAATTTTTTTAGTTTGACTAATTAATAAACTATAGTTATGTTAATTGTCAAGTGCCTGTTGCTGACCGGACAATACCGGCTGTCTTTTGATATTTCAAACCTGGGGTCCTGCTTATACTGCTACTGCACAACGTTTAAAAGTTCGCATCCGGCAATGACTCTTAATAACAAAAATTTTTTTCTTATTAAGATTAATTAAAAATAAGGATAATAAAAAATCCCGGCACAGGTTTGAAAACGCCAAAAGTCGGAAGCCGGAAGTTGTCAATAATAAAAGCAGGCTGATATGGCTTTTCTTAAAATTCTTAACAACAAACTATACAGGTAAATCTCGTAAAAAATAGTTACCTTTGCATAAAAAGTAAAACCAAAAGTTTTAGAATGACCCGATACAAAGGAAGGATTGATACTGAATCATTTGTTTATTATATAATAGAAGGAATAGAAGAAAAAAAAGGATTAGAAATTGTTTGTTTAGATTTATCAAAATTCAATATAGCTATTTGTGATTATTTTATCATCTGTCATGGGACTTCCCGCAGACATGTTGGGGCAATAGCCGAATCAGTTGAGGAGTATGTAAAGAAACATACCGGCAGTATTCCAAGCCGTCGTGAAGGTATAACAAATTCGGAGTGGGTATTACTTGATTATTTGGATGTAATTGTACATATTTTCCAGGAAGAGGTTAGGGATCACTATCAATTGGAGGAGTTATGGGCAGATGCCCCATCAAAGGATAAAAAAACTTTTAATATTAAAACAACTTAGATGAGCAAAGATAAAAACCCACAAAATAATCAACCCCAAAGAGGCAAGCCACAAGGGCCACCTGATCAAAATAAAAAGCCTAAAAAACCAGGTTTTAATTTTTATTGGATATATGGCCTTTTGGCACTGCTTTTTATTGGTTTACAATTCATGAGATGGGGTGGAGATGCCGTTGAAATATCGCAACAACGGTTTGAAATAGAAATGCTTAATAGCGGGGATATTGAGAAGCTGGTAGTTATAAACCGGGAACTTGTTGAGGTATTTATTAAGGAAGAGAGTCTTTACAAGGACGAATATAGTGATATTGAAGAACCGGGATTTGCCCAGAAAGAGGTTACCGGGCCCCATTATACTTTTAAGATAGGTTCCGTTGAAAGTTTCGAAACTCTTGTTCGTGAATCACAGAAAGATCTTGATGCTCACGAACGAGTACCAGTTTTTTATGATCAACGTCGAGACTGGGGAAGTGATGTGTTAAGCTGGCTTATACCTATCGGTTTACTAATAGCTTTCTGGATTTTTATTATGCGTCGTATGGCCAGGGCTTCCGGCGGGGGGCAGATTTTCAACATCGGCAAATCCAAGGCTCAGCTTTTTGACAAGAACACCCATGTGACAATTGACTTTAAGGATGTTGCAGGGTTGGAAGAAGCAAAAGTTGAGGTACTGGAAATAGTGGAATTTCTGAAAAATCCAAAAAAGTTTACAGACCTTGGGGGTTCAATACCTAAAGGTGCTTTGCTTGTCGGCCCTCCCGGAACGGGAAAGACATTGCTTGCAAAAGCCGTTGCAGGCGAAGCACAGGTTCCGTTTTTCTCACTCAGCGGTTCGGACTTTGTTGAAATGTTTGTAGGCGTTGGTGCATCCAGGGTACGTGATCTTTTTAAGCAAGCTAAAGAAAAAGCTCCCTGCATTATTTTTATTGACGAGATTGATGCAATAGGTCGTGCAAGAGGCAAAAACCCTATGACGGGCGCCAATGATGAACGTGAAAATACTCTCAACCAATTGCTTTCCGAAATGGATGGATTCGGCACCAATTCCGGTGTTATTATTCTTGCCGCAACAAACCGTGCCGATATTCTTGACAGGGCATTGCTCAGGGCAGGAAGATTCGACAGGCAAATCCATGTTGAAATGCCCGACCTTAAAGAACGCAAAGAAATATTCAAAGTTCACTTAAAACCTTTAAAGCTTGCTGATAATGTAAGCATTGATTTTATGGCAAAACAAACTCCCGGCTTTTCGGGCGCCGATATAGCTAATGTATGTAATGAAGCTGCATTGATTGGAGCACGAAGAAATAAGAAAGCTGTTGACAAGCAGGATTTTCTCGATGCCGTTGACAGAATAATCGGCGGGCTGGAAAAGAGAAACAAGATAATTTCGCCTCAAGAAAAAAAGGCTATTGCATATCATGAGTCAGGACATGCCGCTGTAGGCTGGAAACTTGAACATGCTCATCCTTTGGTAAAAGTTACTATCGTACCCAGGGGGAAAGCTTTGGGCGCTGCATGGTATTTGCCCGAAGAACGGCAATTATCAACTTATAAGCAAATGTTTGATGAAATTACTGCAGCATTGGGTGGAAGGGCTGCCGAAGAAATCATCTTCGGTAACGTTTCTACAGGAGCACTCAACGACCTGGAAAAAGTTACCAAACAAGCTTATGCAATGATCGTGTATTTCGGATTAAACCCACGTATCGGAAATATCAGCTATTACGACTCAAGCGGACAATCAGAATATACATTTACAAAACCTTATTCCGAAAAAACAGCCCAGACTATAGATGAAGAAGTAAGTACTCTTATTGAATCAGCATACAAAAGAGCAAAGGAAATATTGCTCAAGGATAAGGATAAGTTGATAACCCTTGCTGAAAAACTCCTTGAAAAAGAAGTAATTTTTAAGGAAGATATGGAAGAGATATTCGGAAAACAGCCTTTTGATAAAGATGAAGAAGATAAAAAGGATGATAAGGAATCAAAAGCTTCCAAAAAAAATACCGGCAAAAAGACTGATAAAAAGCCAAAAGCTACTCTGCAGGAAACTCCGAGCCGCTCACTGCAAGATATTTCTAAAACAATAAAACAAGAATCCCCGGAAAAACCGGGCAAAGAAAACATCAAAAAGTAACAGCTTTCAACTATGTGAAATTTGAATTAAATCACATTATGCAAGAGATCACATCAAGAGAAAAGGTGTTGAAAAATATCCGGGAAGCTTTGGTAATACCTGCAAATACAACTTTTAGTGAGCCGGGTCGTGATATTGTTCTTTTCAAACAAAGTACAGGAGTTATTGAAATAAGATTTGCAGAAGCTTTCAAAAATACCGGTGGAAAGTTCATATATTGTGCAAATGAAAAAGAATATTGTCACAATCTTAATTCCGTTATGAAAGCATACTCCCTGCCCGAAGTGTTATGCATGGATAATGACCTGATCAATATTTTAGAAAAACATAATATACCATACATCTCCGATGACAAAAATCTTGAAAATTCATCGTGTTCTTTAACACGTTGCGAGTATTTAATTGCCCGGACCGGAACCATAATGATCAGTGCTCAAAATAAAAAATCACTGCGTATCTATTTTACACCGCCGTTTCATTTTGTATTCGCTTATACAAGCCAGGTTGTTGAAGATATTTCCGATGCACTGAAAAATATAAAATCAAAATTTGACAAAATGCCACATTTTATTACTTTTATCAGCGGGCCAAGTCGTACGGCGGATATAGAAAAAACGTTAATAACGGGTATGCATGGGCCGAAAGAGCTTTTTTTGTTTTTAATTGATGACCTTGTTTGATCATGAAGGACTGGAAGAGAGTTTATAATTCACAATTTGAGCATAAAGTTGGCATCGTCAAAGCCGTGCTTAAAGAGCATGAAATAGACAGTGTTATAGTTAACAAAAAAGATTCGGCATATCTTTTTGGTGAACTGGAGCTCTACGTTAACCAGGATGATGTGCTTAAAGCAAAAAACATAATAATTAAAAAAGAGTTGTGAATAACTTGTTAAGAAGAACAATAACAGGTATTGTTTTTATTGTGCTGATAATGGGTGCGATATTGGCTGATCAGCAAATATTTTCCTTGTTATTTCTGTTTATTACTATATTGGGTTTATGGGAGTTTTATACTCTCGTCGAATCAGATACTATCAGACCCAATAAACTTGCGGGTACCTTAACCGGTGCATTTATCTTCTCTTCCAATGCTTTCATAGCACTTGGCATTGCATCATACCAATTATTGTTGTTCGGTTTTTTGCTTATTTTTTTTATTTTTCTTTTGGAATTATACCGTAAAAAGCCAAACCCTTTCACAAATATATCTTATACTTTTTTAGGAATTATATATGTTGCCGTTCCTTTTTCTTTGCTAAATTATTTTCCAAACCCAACATTTTGCGATACTTTCCCATATAATAAAAACTATATTTTAGGATTTTTTTACCTGGTATGGGTTTATGAAACCTGTGCCTACGTTATAGGAACCATATTAGGCAAAACAAGGCTATTTAAGAGTGTTTCACCTAACAAATCATGGGAAGGAATGATAGGAGGCGGGATTTTTGCATTAACCGCTGCATGGGTGATATCAAACTTCCATACCGATATTGCCCCGGTTAACTGGATGGTGATAGCTTTGATTGTTATAGCTTTCGGAACGTATGGCGATCTTTTTGAATCATTACTTAAAAGAAGTAATAATGCTAAAGACAGCGGAAGAATTTTGCCGGGTCATGGTGGGATACTCGATAGATTTGACGGCATGTTATTTGCCGCACCTTTTGTTTTTGTATATTTGTTGCTTATAACTTAATTATTTCAGATTAATGAAAATGCGTATTCACAAGGAAGGATATACTACAATCCTACTCACATTTTTAATGATCATAGCGGCCGTTATCGTTTCCAATGTTATTCAGGAACAGCAAACCGTTTATCATTATGTTTTATATGTGTTTTTATCGATTCTGTTTTTGTTTATACTGTTTTTTTTCCGCTCGCCTGCACGTAAAATTGTCACTATGCCAGGTATTGTATTATCTGCTGCTGATGGTAAAGTTGTTGCCGTAGAAAATACAACTGAAGATGAATATTTTCATAAAGAAATGACACAAATATCGGTTTTTATGTCACCACTCAAAACTCATTTGAACCGTTATCCCGTTTCAGGAATAATTGACTATGTCAAACATAGTCCGGGCAAGTATTTTATTGCATGGCTCCCTAAATCATCTGAGCTAAATGAACGTAATTCGGTAGCAATAACTGCCGAAAACCAAAAACCCATATTGGTAAGGCAAATAGCCGGGGCTGTTGCCCGAAGGATAGTTTCTTATTCACGGCCCGGCGATATGGTCCAACAAGGCGAAGAACTCGGCTTTATAAAATTCGGCTCAAGAGTTGACCTGTTTGTGCCCGTTGATGCCGAAATTATAGTTAAAACCGGTGATAATGTGAAAGCCGGAAAAACGGTTATTGCAAAATTCTGACCATATGCCTGTCGCCAGTGGACTTTATTGATTATTTTTAATCAAAAATTTAAAATACTAATTAAGATCATTATGTCAAAAAAAGCGGAAAAAGCCCCTAAAATTAGGACTTTCCCGCTTTTAAAATATTTCTTTTTTTATTAAACAAGTCAGGTTTATTACAAATAGTACCTTATCAAAAAAATCTAACCTTCTTCAACTACTGCTTCTTTATCAGGCTTAAGAGAGAAATAAGCTACAATATGAATTATCCAACCGACAAACGATACAATGGCACCAAGGAAAAACACAATTACCCCTATTGCTCCAATAAAGTACAACAAACCTGCTGTTTTGAAATAATTAATTCCGCTTTTTTCAGCAAGGGCTTTAAGTGATTGAAAAATTAAATAGGCACCTATAATTGAAGCAACAAGAATTATAATGCCTGCAAAAATTGACAGACCGCTTTGAAAAAGCACGTCCGTAAGTTGAGACAATCCCATAGTTTCAGGATCATGAGCTGACAATGTAAGTGCCGCTGTGCCTACTGCAATAGCCAGTATAATACCACCTATTATGGCACCCACAACAAACACAATTACACCAGTCAGCATCTTCTTGAAAATTTCAGGGTTTTCATAAACTTTTGAAAACTTGTGATGAGAAATTAACAACAGAACTATTGGTACAATACCAAGTAGCTGACCTATAACAGGTACCCAGAATAACAGAACTGCGGCAATTGGTATTAAAATACCTATTCGCCCTAATGTAATGGCTTGATTTTTCATAATGTATACTTTTTAATTATTCCTACTCGTAAGGCTTTTCGGAATCCGCCCCCGGTTTAAAAATCATGCGGGATAAATTTAATATCTTCAGGTTTCAGCGTATCAAAGTAATTTTTATATTAAAATCAATTTTTTACAAATATCCCAATGCTTTTAACAGAATAATCTTATTTGCTGGTTCTATCAGTTTTTTAAGCACCGGTAAACATCTTTTTAAAGCTACCTGTGTGCCGGTTATTTGACTAATTTTTACTAATTTGAATTACAAAATTAGCAAATTTTGATTATTATATTAATTTATGTAAAAAAAATCATTTTGTTAATAAAATATTGTAAATTGATTTCATTTGGAAAATTTTTGTGGATTATCTCCACCTGTTCTAAACCTGATCCCTTAACTATTTTATTTTTTATCTTAACATCTGAAATTTTTTATTAACCGGTTGAAGTATTGCAAGATTGTTTATATTGATGTAGCTTTGTCTTAAACAATTTTTCCTCAATCATGTTTTTATGGCTTTGTTTAACAGATTAAAATCATTTGAAAGGGATAAAAAACCTAAGATACGGTATGATCATTCGTTTGGAAGGTATAATATTACCGGGAAAGTTGTGCCTGATATCAATTCCCGTACGAAAGCAAAAAATTTATTTCAGGATGGGAAAATATTGGAAAGCATCGAATCGGTTTTAAACATCCTTGACCTTGATAATGTAAAAATATTTAAAGAAGCAGATGATCAATACCTTGAAAGTTTTGAGCTGCTGCATGGCACACGTAAAATAACCTGCTCTATTGATAATAATAACCTTGAAGTAATTTGCCGCGCAGGTATTATTGAAAAAAACAGTTCAAAATTATTCAGGCTGCTGCTTCAAAATAATTTGTTGCACCAGTACAGCACTTATGTAATAAATGATAATGAAATTTTGCTTAAGTTTAATTCCCCTTTACAAAACCTCCCGCCCGAAAAACTTTATAACGGGCTGAAAGAATTGGCTCTGAAAGGCGATAAAATGGCTCAGTTCCTACCCTGCGAATTTTCTGCCGTAAGATATGAAAATGATTACCACATAAAACCGGCAAACAATAAAACAAAAAAGGTGAAAACAGAATATTTGCTTAAGTGGACAGATGATGCGCTCAATTTTTTCAAAGAGCATGATATCGAAAAAGAGAATAGAATAATTTCCTGTTATCTTTTCAATTATTTGTACCGTGTTGATCTCTTATTGGTTCCATGGTACAAGCTCTTGATCATGACTGATAAAATAATTTCCGCTTATCATCATAATGACCGTTCAATAAGAGAAGTTTATGAAGAAATCACCGGTATTTTACAAGAAATAAAACAAACAGGCTATGATGAGCTGAGCGGTTGTTTTATTGAACCGGTAACCTTGTTTGATATGCCCCACCCTGCATCAAACAAACAGATAATAAGTTTTTTGAAGATGCAGATCAACGATGGCGTCAATATTGCACGTTACTATGGTAAAGATAAAGCTGTGTTTGTTTTTGAACATGCCGCAGGGTATTGCTTCAATAACTTTTTGATGAACCCGGCTATGAAACGATTGCTTTTTCTGTTCATCCGGGTTCTCCATCCGGGCTTTTTCAAAAAACTCGGTTTCAAAAATCTTTTGGCTGACCCCGGTAACAAAATGATAATAAAAGAAAATGTTGAAGAGCAAATCCGGATGATTATTTCTGAAGAGAAGAACTCTTACCCTTATCTCAACTTTTTTTCAAACATGTTGAAATATCATACTTTGTACGATTTTGCGCATAGTTTTTTTAATGAACTAATATGGTTAAACTTTAAAAAAACCGATGAATAATATATATGATCTGATACGCTCCATTGTTGTCCGGGTTTCCACTCCCTTTAGCTCTGGCTCAGGCTTTTATATTGGCAAACAAAGGCTGTTTGTTACCAATTATCACATAATAAAAGGTTGCAGGGAAGTGGTCCTTAAAAGCAGCAATTTAAAACGTTCGGTTGCAAAAGTTGTATATAAGGACCCTGTTTATGATATTGCTTTTTTAATGACTGGTATTATCCCCGGCATTCAAGCCGATGTTAAGCTTTCGGGCAAAAAGGTCAGCGAAGGTGAAGAGGTCATAGTAGCAGGGCATCCGCTGGGATTTGACTTTTCATTTACCAAAGGGATAATATCGCACAGTTCAAGAGATTTTGACAGAATGAAATATTACCAGGTCGATGCCGCAATAAATCCGGGTAACAGTGGGGGGCCGTTGGCTGATATATCGGGAGAAATTATCGGAATGAACACTTTTATCATAAAACATGCGCAAAGCATGGCTTTTTCAATACCAATCAGGTATATAAAAGAAAGTATTGATGAATTTTATAATTTGGGCTGTAAACCTGCATTGCGTTGTACCGGATGCCGCAAAGTTGTTTTGCTGGCAAAAATAAAAGACGGCTTTTGTAATTATTGCGGGTATAAGTTCCCCGAAAAAGACCATAAACCTGATGATTTCAAACCTGCCGGCATAGCAGCCAAAATAGAAAAAGCTGTTGCAAAAGCAGGTTATAACGTGACTTTAAGCCGGTCGGGCGGCTTTAGATGGGAGCTGGAAAAGAATAATACTAAAGCTGCCATGTTTTTTAATCAAAAATCGGGCTTTTTGATTGCCGACAGCTTCATTTGTTTTACCCCGCAAAATAATATTGTTTTATTTTTCAGATACCTGCTTGAAGAAAACAATCACATTTTGCCGTTTTATTTTTATATCAGAAAAAACGAAATATTTTTGAGCTTTGTAATGCATCATGATGATATATTTGTTGACATAGCATCGCAAATGATCCGTGATCTTATGAACAAGTCAATTGAATACAGGAAAAATCTACAGGTAAAATTTGGAACAATATTACATCTGAATTTCTAAATTGAAATTTAAAAATAACAATTATCAAATAACAAATAACTGCTATCAAATAACAAATAACAATAACCAAATAACAAATAAATAACAATATCCAAAAAAACAATGACCAAAACAGGTTTGGATATTTAAATTTGAGATTTGGGATTTATTTGGGATTTATTTGGGATTTGGGATTTGGGATTTGGGATTTTTTTTAATTCGTTTATAATTCATTTTAAAATTTTAGGTTATAATTAAAACCAGCAAAAACTCCGCGTATGTTACACCCAAAAGATTTAGAACAAATAAAGAAAAAAAACATTACCGAACAGGATGTAAAGCAGCAAATTGAAATATTCAAGTGCGGCATTCCGCCAATTGATCTTGCTGCACCGGCAACACCCGGAGATGGAATATTCATTCCCGGCAAGGAACAGGTAGATAATTACAAAAAAAAGTATGAACGGGAAATAAAAGAATTTTCTGTTTTGAAATTCGTTCCCGCCAGCGGGGCAGCTACACGAATGTTTAAAAACGTTTATGAGTGGAAAGAAAAACTCAAAAAAAATCCGGACACTGATGAGTTATTGAAAAAAGACAATAATGCAAAAATATTTTTCGAAAGGATCACCGATTTTGCTTTTTGGGATGATTTAACGGATGTAATGAAAAGAAATGGAACAGATGCTTATAATTGTCTTAACAAGAAGAATTATCTTCCCTTGATTGAGTTTTTACTTGATGAAAAGGGATTAGGCTATGGAAAACTTCCAAAAGGCTTACTGAAGTTTCACAAATATGACGGATTCAGCCGTACTGCTTTTGAAGAACATCTTGTTGAAGGAGCTCTTTATGGGCAAAATGGCAATGGCGATGTTAACATCCATTTTACGGTGTCGCCCGAACATATTGAATTATTCCGCCAACATTTTGATGCAGTAAAAAGATCTTATGAAAAACTATACGGCGTAAGATACAATATTGATTTTTCAATACAAGACCCGTCTACCGATACGCTTGCCGTTGATATGGACAATTGTCCGTTTCGTGAATCCGACGGCAAACTGGTTTTTCGACCGGGCGGGCATGGCGCTTTGATCAACAATATTAATAAAATTGATGATGATATTGTCTTCATCAAAAATATTGATAACGTGACCCCCGACAGGTTAAAAGATACAACTGTACAATACAAAAAAATAGTCGGAGGTATTTTACTTGATTTGCAGCGAGAAGTGCATCGCTTCCAGGAAATTATTGAAAAAGACGGATTTAACGACAATATATATGAGCGGGCGGCAGATTTTGCCTGTAACCGTTTAAATTTTGACCGTACTCTTTTCCGGGGGCAGGCACAGGAAGGAAAAGAGATAATATCCGAGATATTTTACGCACCAATCAGGGTTTGCGGCATGGTAAAAAATGAAGGAAAGCCCGGGGGCGGCCCCTTCCGGGTCTATTCTGAAGAAAAAATAAAAAGCTTGCAGATAATAGAATCTTCGCAGATAAACCTGGATGATCCCGTACAAAAAAAGATTTTTAACATGTCAACCCATTTTAACCCGGTTGATATCGTTTGTGGTATGAAAGCATGGAATGGCAAAAAATATGATCTGAAAAAGTATACTGACCCTGATACCGGCTTTATCAGCCATAAATCAAAAGACGGCCGTCCGCTTAAAGCATTGGAATTGCCGGGTTTGTGGAACGGCGCCATGGCAAAATGGATAACCGTATTCGTTGAAGTTCCTATTATAACATTCAACCCGGTCAAAACCATTAATGACCTTTTGCGTGACGAGCATCAGTAAGGTGAATTTATACAAAGTCGTGCCCCGACTATATGTTCAACATATTTAACCTGTTTTTTGTCTTATGAAAAAGCAAAGAAGTCGGGGTACGACTGAAAATATGTCAGCTAAATTCAATTAAAAAAGCACTTCAGGGTCAAAAAGCTTGCTACATTCATATATGTATTCAAGTATTTCATTTCTGCCTGCGGCGGTAATTCCCGATGAGACAAACAGGGGCGGCAATGGTTCCCAGGTTTTCGAAAGTGTATTTTTATAATTCCTGGTATTTGCTTTGATATTGGTTTTGTTTATCTTGTCGGCTTTTGTAAATGTTATGGCAAAAGGCAGCCGGTTTTCGCCCATCCACTGCATAAAGTTCATATCTATTGCCTGGGGTTTAAGACGTATATCTATCAGAAAAAACGTGCACATTAGTTGTTTTCGTTGCACAAGGTATTGTTTTATCATTTGGTCCCATTTTTTCTTTTCTTTTAAAGGCACTTTGGCAAAACCGAAACCCGGCAGGTCGGTCAGATACCAGGAATTATTTACCAGGAAATGATTTATAAGTTGTGTTTTACCAGGTGCAGATGAAGTTTTTGCCAATTTTTTCCGGTTTACCAGCATGTTAATAAGTGTTGATTTTCCAACATTAGAACGTCCTATAAATGCAAACTCAGGAAATGGTGCCTTTGGGCAATCATCTACACGTGCAGAACTTTTTATAAATTCAGAACTCTTTATTGTAAGCATCGTATGAAACGGAAAGTGTTATTTTTTGTATGTATCAATATGCCGCTTTTTCTTTGATGCATAGATATCATTAATTGTAACAAGAATAGCGGTTTCTTCGACACCACCAAAATGTTCGTTAATAACTGTACCAAATGTTTTCATTGTCGGGCTCAATCCCATATATGAGTTTATAAGCGGAGGAATGTTTTCATTATATTTTCTGACTTCCTGGAATAAGATCTTATGGTTTTCTTCAAAGCTATTACCTGTAAATAACCCTTCAAAATCTTCCGGGGATGTTTCAATACATACCGGTTTGATAGGTCTTACCAGTTTATCTTTATCAGGAAAAAAACTGTGTAAAAAATATAGGATCACATCTCTTGCTTTCTTATTGAAGTGCTTATACATGGTTACTTTACCGAAAAAATATTTTTTATCGGGATTATCAACTACCAATGCTCCCAGCCCGTCCCATAAATTATCGAGCGAAAACAATCCTTTGCGGTTATCGCGCGACGGCCGGAAGTTGGGTTGTACGAACGAACGCCCCAGCTCTATCGTATAAGGCAGGTATTTATCAATAAATGTTTGTGAAAATTGGAAATAATTGGAAGTTGAAAGTAAAGGCTTGCCTTCATTATCAAATTTTGTTTCGTTGCAATGGAAAAACCTGTAACCTCCAACGATTTCCTTTTCCACCGGGTCCCAAACTATCAATTGCTTATATGGATCACTGTTTATATCAAAATCATCTACATCTATTGACTTGCCGGTACCTCCCCCTGCTTCACGGAATGATATTTCGCGCAAACGACCAATTTCCCGGACAACATTAGGTGCATCGTGATATGTAAACACGTATATGAGATTTTCACCATTGTTTGTTTTGCGAAGTATCTTATTCCTCGACAACTCATCCTCTAAAATATCCCGTCCAACAGGTGGAATAATTGGTTCCATGTTAGTTTTATTTTATCTTTAAATATATCTTAATTCCCTTTAAAATAATAATACATTATGCCTTAAACTGTAGCTCATTTCCCGGCAAACGATACACGTGCTCTCTTACTTTTTGCGCCCATTCATTATGCGTCTTGTCTTTAGTAAATGTCGTGTAAGGTATTGGCTCGCCAAATGTTATAGTTATGTTTTTATCTCGCGGATTAAACATCTCATCAGGCAAATAAAGCATTTCTATATTCAGTTTTATACCAATTGTTTTTCGTAAATTGGCTAAGTTATAGAAAAAATTGGAATTTCTACCCTTAATATGTACCGGAATAATATCTCTTTTATGACGTAAAGCCTTTGTAATGAAACTTTTTTTCCATTTAAGGTCTTTAATTTTGCCTTTCTGACGCCGTGAAACAAAACCCGCCGGAAATATAAGTACAAGCTGATCCGATTTATACAGATCTTCTATAATCTTTACAGACTCATGAGTGTTTTGTCCGTACTTGTTTACAGCAACAAAAAGCTCTTTTAAATTTCGAAGCTCCAAAAGAATATCATTAACAATAAATTTCAAATCTTCTCTTTTCTTGCCTATAACATACATCAAAGCTATACCATCAAGCCCGCCCATCGGATGATTAGAAGCAATTATATACCTGCCTTTGCCGGGAATGTTTTCCGGATTAACAACATGAACATCTACACCAAATTCGTTTTCAATCAACTCTTCAACGAATTCTAACCCCATATGATCGTATAACCGAATAATAGCATCATTTATTTCATACTGATGCGTAATGTGTTCAATATACCTTATTAAAATCTTAGGAATAAAAGGGTATAACTTACCCCCCTTTTTCCTGAAAATTTTATCAATATCTATAAAACCTTCCCTTTGTTTATTATTTCCTATTTGTGTCTCTTTCTCTTCCATTAATTAATTATGACTATTTCGATTCTATTTTAACTGATTTGATCCTTAATTCAAAAATTCACACGAAATAATACCCAAATATAAAAACTTAACCCGAATAAATTGGGTTATCCCAATTTAAAATTCTATATAACAGTCAAAATTTTTCCAACATCATCAAGTATTGAAATCGTATTTGTAACAAAAGCCAATTTGTGATAAGTCAATTACAAAAATAAACAATTATTTTTTTTATTACAAGGTTGGCCAGTTAATTCTATCTGATAACTTTTTTGATATTTTTTATGACAAAAAAATTCATTTTTATTTTTTGTTGCTTATTATTTCAAAATCCGTGAAAATTACCTCAAAATTGCTCATCAATCCAGTGCTTTGTATATATCTGAAAGTCAGTATTATAACTCATCTCTTATGAGTCTATCAAATATTTGCACAAAAAAGTTATCAACAATGTGGCAAAAGGTGGTAAAATGTGGTAATATTGTTATTATATTTACACACAAATTTAACCATAGTGGAAATGTCACAACATCTTTTAGGCGAATATGAATGCAGGCTTGATTCAAAAGGCAGGTTTGTTTTGCCTTCGGGAATCAAGAAACAGCTTACTGCGCAAGATCGTGAGATCTTTGTGATTAATCGCGGGTTTGAAAAAAATCTTACTCTTTATCCTGACAGCGAGTGGAAACAAATAACCCATGAGATTAACTCCCTGAATTTATACAATAAGAAAAACCGTGAATTTGTAAGATATTTTTTTCGTGGAGCGACGGAACTGACCATTGATTCGTCAAACAGGCTGTTGCTTCCGAAGTCGCTTATTGATTATGCAGACATTGAAAAAGAAATAGTGCTCTTTGCTTACGGACAAAGAATTGAAATATGGGCTAAAAATGTTTATGAAGAGATGATGGGTAGTGAACCTGATGATTTCGCATCATTAGCTGAAGAAGTTATGGATAAATCTAAAACAAACAAAGGACATGATACATTATCATGAACCGGTTTTATTGGATAAGGTTATAGAGGGCTTGAATATTAAACACAACGGCATTTACGTTGATGCTACCTTCGGTGGTGGCGGTCATGCCGGGGCTATACTCAAAAGGCTTGAAAATGGAAAACTTGTTGCTTTTGATCAGGATGAGGATACAATGGCAAATGTACCGGATGATGAAAGGTTGTTGTTTTTCAATCAAAACTTCAGGTTCATCAAAAATTTCTTGCAGCTTTATAAACTACTGCCTGTTGACGGACTTTTTGCTGACCTGGGGGTTTCGTCACATCAGTTCGACTTGCAGGAAAGAGGGTTTGCTGCCAGGTTTTCGGGTCCTCTTGATATGAGAATGAATAGATCAGCTGCTACAACCGCCGCTGATATTATTAATAATTATGATGAACAAAAGCTCATTAATGTTTTAAGGTTTTATGGGGAATTAAAAAATGCTGGAAGTATTGCAAAAACCATCGTTAAAGAACGAAAATCAAAGAAAATTGAAAATACCGGCGATTTAACCCGGATAATAGAACATTTTGCACCCGGTGGCAGGAAAAATAAGTTTTTAGCCCAGGCATTCCAGGCTTTAAGGATCGAAGTAAATGATGAGATTAATGCACTCAAAGCATTGCTTGAACAATCTGTGGAGATATTGAATGCAGGCGGAAGGCTGGCAATAATATCATATCATTCACTTGAAGACCGTCTTGTGAAGAATTTTATTAAGTCAGGAAATTTTGAAGGGATTGTAGAAAAAGATTTTTATGGAAATAAACTCGTCACTTTCAAAATGATTAAAAAATTAATAGTGCCCACAGAAGAAGAGATAAAAAGAAACAACAGGGCTCGCAGTGCAAAACTGAGAGTAGCTGAAAAAATTTAATATATATGAACGAAAACATATATAAAAACAATAACGAAAGGCATAATAAAAAGGAAAGCAAAGTCTTCAGAAAGTTTTATTCTGTCATGGATGGCTCTTTTTTAACAAAAGACGGGATAATGGAAATGTTACCGTTTTTCTTTTACCTAATAGGATTGGCTTTATTATTAATATTTAACTCATATCATGCTGAAAAAAAAGCAAGGGAAAAGGAAGAGTTACGAAGGGAATTGATAGAGTTAAGAATACGTTATATCAATACGAAATCGGAACTGATGTTCATAACAAATCAATCGGAAATTGCCCGCGAACTTGAAGAAAAAGGCCTGGTTGAATCAACTATTCCGCCAAGGGTTATAAAAAAGCCAAAAGAACGACGCGGTTTTCTTTTAAATATATTTGAAAGAAGCACAAATTAAGTGAAATTGTTTAAATAATATAATAAAAAGTGATATTTTGAATAACGTTAAGGGCGACATATTATGGCGGGTTTACCTGGTATATTTTGTTGTGGCATTATTTGCGTTTCTTATTATTGCTAAAGTGGTTTATATACAGGTTGTTGAAGGAGATAAATGGAAAGAAGTTGCACGCAACACTACATTGCGATATGTTGAAACAGATGCCACCAGGGGCGATGTTTATGCCGATGATGGTCGCTTGCTTGCAACCAGTGTGCCTGTTTATGAAATACGAATGGATGTGAGCTCACATGTTACTTCGGATGAGCTGTTCTTCTCAAATGTTGATTCCCTGGCTTTAAATTTATCCCGTCTTTTTGGTGACAGAACTCCGCAACAATATCGCCACATTCTTATTGAAGCCAGGAAAAACCAGGAACGTTATCTTTTATTAAAACGTAATGTTAGTTTCAATGAATTGAATAAACTACGTGAATTTCCTATATTTCGGAGAGGACGTTTTGGCGGCGGATTGATAATTGAAGAAAACACAAGAAGGGAGATGCCTTTCAAAAGTTTGGCCGCACGAACCATCGGTTATGAGAGAGGGGGTTATTATGTTGGGCTTGAAGGTGCATACAGGGATTATCTTGAAGGTATAAAAGGGAAACGATTGATGCGAAGGACAAGTGGCGGCAGATGGATACCAATAAATGATGAAAACGAAATAAAACCAAAAAACGGAAAAGATATTCTGACAACCATAAACATCAACATGCAGGATGTTGTTGAAAACAGCCTGCGAAGGCAGTTACACAAGTTTGATGCCGACTATGGTACTGCTGTAGTCATGGAAGTAGCTACCGGCAAAACAAAAGCTATTTCCAATCTGACGATAAACGAAAAAGGAGCTTATGAAGAGTTATTCAATTATGCCGTTGGTGAAAGCGCAGAACCGGGTTCAACATTCAAACTTGCTTCATTATTAGTTGCACTTGAAGATGGTGTAGTATCCCCTGATGATTTTGTCAATACCGGCGACGGAACTATTACATATGCCGACCGTACTATGCACGATTCCGAAGCTGACGGCTTTGGGATGATCACAGTAAGAAATGCCCTGGAAGTTTCTTCAAATGTCGCTATTTCAAAAATTATATATGATAATTACAGGAAAAGACCACAAAAGTTTATTGACAAACTTAAAGCTATGGGGCTGGGCAAAAAGCTTGATATTGAGATCAGCGGTGAAGGCAATCCGGTATTAAAAGATGTTAACAGCTCCGGATGGTCGGGTGTATCTCTACCATGGATGTCAATAGGTTATGGCGTTTCTTTTACCCCTTTGCAATTACTGACTTTTTATAATGCTGTTGCAAATGATGGTAAAATGGTTAAACCAATGTTCGTAGAAGAGATCCGGCGAACCGGGGAAAACATTAAAAAATTTAACCCACAAGTGATTAGCCAACGTATTGCATCAAAACAAACTATTAAAAAGGCTAATGATATGCTTGTAAGCGTTGTTGAAAATGGTTCTGCAAAAAACATATATACACCGGCTTACCAGATAGCAGGGAAAACAGGCACGGCACAGGTTGCCAATACCAAATTCGGTTATATAGGTGAATCAGGGGGGATAAGCTACAGGGCTTCTTTTGTAGGTTACTTCCCGGCTGACAACCCGCAATATTCAATGATTATTGTCATTCACAACCCCAAAGGCTGGATATATACAGGAAGCCAGGTAGCCGCACCGGTCTTCAGAGATATTGCCGATAAAATATTTGCTACACACATTAATTTGCCCACGAAAGATTTTGAAAGACCTTTAATGGCAAACCTGCCCGTATTTAAGGCAGGTAACTATTACGACATTCGTAAAATATACCGGCATTTTAACGGAAATACAGGAAATATACCCGAAACTCAATGGGTTTCAGCTAATGTCAATGGAGATACTGTTGTTTTCAGAGACAGGGAATTTATTCAAAACCTTGTACCCAACGTCGTAGGCATGAGCCTTAAAGATGCTTTATATATCCTTGAAAATGCAGAAATGGAAGTACGTTTTACCGGCAAAGGAACAGTCCGCAAACAAAGCATCAGGCCCGGGCTGAGAATTAAACCTAGACAAGTTATAATATTAGAATTATCATAAATGTTTTGAACTTGAAAAACTTAAGTGATATATTATATAAAAGCTGTTTGACTGAAGTCATTGGCAACACTAACCTTCAAATCGAAGATATAGCTTTCGATTCCCGTAAGGTTAAACAGGGAGCCCTGTTTATTGCTATACGAGGCATGACAACCGATGGTCACCTGTTTATTGATCAGGCACTAACAAACGGAGCCATAGCTGTTGTATGTGAAAAAATACCTGAAAGTTATCCGGAAGGTGTTACATGGATAAAGGTAAATGACAGTTCCAAAGCACTGGGCAATATAGCATCAAATTTTTTTGATACACCATCCTCAAAGCTAAAGGTTATCGGGATTACAGGAACTAACGGAAAAACCACTGTCGCTTCGCAATTGCACAAAATAGTATCAAAAACAGGAGAAAAATCAGGGCTTATTTCCACAGTCGCAAACATCATTGGAGACAGCAAAGAACACTCAGCACTTACAACTCCTGACGCATTGGAGTTAAACAGGCTCTTCAGCAAAATGTTAATGCAGGGATGCAAATATTGCTTTATGGAAGTCAGCTCGCATGCGATAAACCAAAACCGTATTGAAGGAATCCGCTTTGAAGGGGGAGTATTTACAAATATTTCACATGACCATCTTGATTATCACAAATCATTTGACCAATATCTGAAAACTAAAAAACAATTTTTCGACAAGCTTGACAATGACGCCTTTGCCATCACCAACATTGATGACAAAAACGGAATGGTGGTTCTGCAAAACAGTGATGCCAAAAAATATAGGTATAGCCTCAAAAATATGGCTGATTTTAAAGGCAAAATAATCGAAAACATGTTGACGGGGCTGCAATTGCAAATTAACGGGAAAGATATATGGTGTAAACTTGTTGGTGAACATAATGCTTATAACCTTTTAGCCATATATGCTACGGCGGTTATATCGGGTTTTGAAAAAGATAATGTATTAAAGTTGTTGAGTAACCTCGAACCTGTTGAAGGACGTTTTGATCATTTCATTAACAAACAAAAAGTGGTGGCAATAGTTGATTACGCACACACACCCGATGCCCTCAAAAATGTGCTGAACACTATATCCAAAATGCGCACAAGAAATGAAAAAGTGATAACCGTTGTTGGTTGTGGAGGAAACCGTGATAAGAAAAAAAGACCTTTAATGGCAAATATTGCTGCAAATCAAAGCGACCGGGTAATCCTGACCTCCGATAATCCGCGATTTGAAGACCCGGATGAAATCATCAGAGAAATGGAAACAGGCCTTGACCCGGTTGAAAAGAAAAAAACATTAAATATTACTGACAGGCAACAGGCAATAAAAGCAGCTTGTTCAATGGCCAATTATGGAGATATTATATTGGTTGCGGGTAAAGGACACGAAAAATACCAGGAGATAAAAGGCGAAAAAAAACCCTTTGATGATAAAAAAATACTTAAAAAAATGTTGTTGTAATTGATATTAAAATTATTGAAAACAGAATCAAGTGACAAAAAAAAGAAGCAGGTAATGAAGCAAAACAACTAATACTTGCAAAAAAGAAATGAACAATTTTTGAAACAGGGAATATTAAAAACAAATAAACATATATGTTTTATTATATTTTCGATTTTCTTGAAAAAAACTTTGATTTGCCCGGAACGGGATTATTTCAGTATATCTCTTTCAGGGCCGGTATGGCTGTGATATTATCGCTATTCGTATCGCTATTGTTCGGGAAAAAAATCATTGATTATCTGAAAAAACAGCAGATCGGAGAAAAAGTTCGTGACCTGGGTTTAACAGGGCAAAGCGAAAAGCAAGGAATACCAACTATGGGAGGTTTGATTATTGTTGCAGCTATTATAATCCCGGTATTGTTTTTTGCCAAACTAAACAATGTTTATATTGTACTAATGATTGTATCAACAATCTGGCTGGCAGCTATCGGTATGACCGATGACTATATTAAGGTTTTTAGAAAAGACAAAAAGGGATTGCATGGAAAATTCAAGATCATAGGGCAAATACTTCTTGGAATTATTGTTGGCACAACCCTTTATTTTAATGAATCGGTTGTTATAAGGGAAAAAGTCAAAAGCGAATTTGAATTTGTAACGCCTGACGGTTTATTACAAATAGACAAACCCGAAAAACCTGATTCTCCTTTTGCCAAAGAGTCTGTAAAATCTACTAAAACTACCATACCTTTTGTTAAAGATAATGAGTTTGATTATTCTATACTGATTACCTGGATTTTTGGCAAGGAGTATAAAAAATATGCATACCTGGTTTATATTCCGATTGTTATTTTTATTATTACAGCAGTTTCAAACGGCACTAACCTTACTGACGGGCTCGATGGCCTTGCTACGGGCACATCAGCCATTATAGGTGCCACATTGGCTGTGCTGGCTTATGTGTCGGGAAACATACTTTTTGCCGACTATCTTAACATTATGTATATCCCTAATACCGGCGAGCTTGTAATATTTATGGCAGCATTTATCGGGGCTTGTATCGGGTTTTTGTGGTACAATTCATATCCGGCACAAGTTTTTATGGGTGATACAGGCAGCTTATCTCTTGGAGGTATTATTGCCGTTTTTGCCATCGTGATCAGAAAAGAATTGCTGATACCGCTTTTATGCGGTATATTTTTAATCGAAAGCTTGTCAGTTATGATACAGGTAACATGGTTTAAAATTACAAAACGCCTATATGGTAAAGGAAGGAGAGTTTTTAAAATGGCACCTATTCACCATCATTATCAAATGAAAGGATATCATGAAACAAAAATTGTTCAAAGGTTTTTTATTATAGGAATTCTCTTAGCTATTTTTTCGGTAATAACACTTAAAATAAGGTGAAGCAGCTATGAAAAAAAGTTTTTACTAACTAATATGATTATTAATAATTCGGGTAAATGTATAAAATGGTAACGCATAACAGTGAGGAAGAATAAAGGGGTAAGGATATTTATTGCCCGTTACCAAGGACATAAACAAATGAAAAATACCGGCAATATAGTTGTTTTGGGCGGTGGTGAAAGCGGAACCGGTGCTGCGGTTCTGGCAAAGAAAAAAGGTTATGAGGTATTTGTGTCGGACGCCGGAAAAATAACTGAAAAATATAAAAACGTTCTTTCAAACTATTGTATCAATTGGGAAGAGTCAAAACATAGCAGGAATATTGTACTTGCAGCAGATGAAATTATTAAAAGCCCGGGTATCCCTGAAAATGTTGAAATAATCAAGTCGGCAAAGAAGAAAAACATACCTGTGATCAGTGAGATTGAATTTGCCGGAAGGTTTACAAGTGCAAAAAAAGTTTGCATTACAGGCAGTAACGGCAAAACGACCACTGCAAAAATGATTTTTCATGTCTTGAAAAAAGCGGGTTTGGATGTTTGTATTGCAGGAAATGTAGGTGAAAGCTTTGCATGGAAGTTGGCTGAACGCGATTATGAATATTTCGTTTTGGAAATAAGAAGCTTTCAGCTCGATAACATGTACAAATTCAAGGCAGAGGTAGCTGTTTTGCTTAACATTACACCAGATCACCTCGACAGGTATAATAACGATTTTGAAAAATATTGCAACTCCAAGTTCAAAATCATTCAAAATCAAAAAGCTATTGATTATTTTATTTATAACGCTGATGACCCGGTTATTACTGAAAGATTGAAAAAAATAAAGACGAATTCTCTTTGCTTGCCTTTTTCCCAAAAGATATTATTGGACAAAGGAGCATCTGTAGTTAACAAAAATAAAATCAGATTTAAAACCAATATTGAGGAATTTCACATGAATTTAGCCGATTTATCACTCAAGGGAAGACATAATACTTACAATTCAATGGCATCGGGAATAACTGCCCGCTTGTTTGATATTCGTAAAGTAATAATCAAGGAGAGTTTAAGTAATTTTCAAAACGTAGAACACAGGCTTGAATCTATAGGTGTTGTGCGAGGTATAGAGTTTTTTAATGACAGCAAAGCCACCAATGTCAACTCAACTTGGTTTGCCCTTGAAAGCATGACCAAACCTGTAATATGGATTGTAGGAGGAATGGATAAGGGCAATGATTATTCCGAATTGCAGGAGCTTGTAAAACAAAAAGTGAAAGCCATTATTTGTCTCGGCAAAGATAACAGGCAGATTATCAAAGCTTTTAAAGAAGAGGTGTCATCCATTGTTGAAACATACAACGCCGGAGATGCCGTGTATTCAGCTTATCACTTCGGCGCTCCGGGCGATGTCGTGTTGCTGTCGCCCGCTTGCGCAAGCTTCGACCTGTTCGAAAATTATGAAGACCGTGGAAATCAATTTAAACAAGCAGTCTATGACCTGTGATAATTGAAACATTTATCAGTCATAATATGCAGTAATAAACAAATTAAAACAACATGAACGGATTTTATAATAAAATAAAAGGAGATAAAACCATCTGGATGGTTGTTATCTTTTTATCGGCAATTTCTGTTCTTGCTGTTTACAGTGCCACGGGAACATTAGCATATCGTTTCAGAGCCGGCAATACCGAATATTATCTTCTAAAACACTTCATCATCCTGATTTTTGGATTGTGTTTGATGTATCTTGCACACCAGATCAAATATACCTACTACTCACGGCTTTCACAAATAATGTTGTATATGGCAATACCATTGCTTATTATTACATTATTTCGCGGCACAACAATTCACGAAGCAAACAGGTGGCTAACCTTGCCTATTATTAACATAAGCTTTCAAAGTTCTGATTTTGCCAGGCTGGCATTGATAATGTACCTTGCCAGGCTGCTTACCAAGAAACAGGAACTGATAAAAGACTTCAAGTCGGCTTTTCTGCCGGTTATAGTTCCTGTTTTTATTATATGCGGGCTTATATTACCTGCCAACCTTTCCACTGCCATCGTGATATTTTTGACATGTGTTGTACTCATGTTTGTTGGGAGAGTAAATTTCAAATACATTTTTGCGATGTGTTCAATCGGCCTGGTTTTGTTTTCAATATTTGTTGCAATATCGTTGAGATCGCCTGACCAGGGCAGATTAGTTACATGGAAAAGCAGGATAGAAAACTTTGTAAATAAGGAACATAGCGACACATATCAAAGTGACCAGGCAAAAATTGCCATTGCCTCAGGCGGAATATTTGGAAAGATGCCCGGCAACAGTACTCAGCGTAATTTCTTGCCCCAGGCATTTTCAGATTTTATTTATGCAATCATTATTGAAGAATATGGTCTGATCGGAGCGATAAGCATCGTGTTGCTTTATATGATACTTCTTTTCAGGGGAATAAAAGTAGCGCACCGCAGCACGGGCACTTTCGGCACATTACTTGCCACGGGGCTGACTTTCAGCCTGGTCTTCCAGACAATGATAAACATGGCTGTAACTGTTGACTTAATCCCGGTTACAGGGCAGCCGTTGCCGCTTATCAGCATGGGCGGTACATCATTGTGGTTTACAAGTATCGCTATCGGCATCATACTCAGCATTAGCAGGAAGAATGAAGAAGAGCAAGAAGATAATAAAATGGAAGGAGGTGTTTATGCATCAGCGTGAATATTTAAAAGTTATCATCAGCGGAGGAGGAACAGGAGGCCATGTTTATCCCGCTATCGCTATTGCTGATGCACTGAAAAAGAAAACACGCCATTCGCATATTCTTTTTGTTGGTGCAAAAGGAAAAATTGAAATGGAAAAAGTCCCAAAAGCAGGATATCCTATTTTAGGACTGAATATAGCAGGTCTGCAGCGAAGACTAACATACAAAAATCTGTTCTTCATATTCAGGCTTATCTGCAGCATAATAAAAGCCAGGAATATAGTGAAAAGATTTAACCCCGATGTGGTAATAGGAGTGGGCGGCTATGCCAGTGGGCCGGTCCTTTATGTCGCTGCAAAACGGCGCATACCAACCGTAATCCAGGAACAGAATTCTTATCCAGGACTGACCAACAGATTGCTGGCAAAAAAAGTAAACAAAATATGTGTTGCATATGACAAAATGGATGAATATTTTCCGGGATCAAAAATTTATCTGACCGGAAATCCGGTAAGGCAAGATATTATCAATATTGAAAATAAACGTAACGAAGCACTGATATACTTTGGGCTATCGGCCGAAAAAAAGACTTTACTAGTCCTTGGGGGCAGCCAGGGTGCCGCAACCGTTAATCAAAGCATTAAAGAAAACCTGGAATTGTTGCTGGGTAATGATATACAACTAATATGGCAAACGGGAAAACTATACTATAACAAAATATCAGATTTTATCAAAAAGCTCAATAAACCCGGTGTTACAGCTGTTTCGTTTATTGATCGCATGGATTTGGCTTATAACGTCTGCGACATGGTAGTTTCAAGAGCCGGAGCTATTACTGTAAGCGAAATTTGCGTCGTGCAAAAACCGGCTGTTTTTATTCCATCGCCAAATGTTGCCAACGACCATCAGACAAAAAACGCAATGGCTTTGGCTAATCACAACGCAGCTCTGATAATAAAAGATTCCCAGGCCGTCGAAAAACTCGGCAAAATAGTACTTGATATGATTTTTGATGAAGAAAAAATGCATCGTTTAAAAGAAAAAATTGCAGGATTTGCGATAAAAGATGCAACCGATAAAATAGCAAGCGTAGTAATGAGTTCAATTAAATAATTAATTATTGTGGATTTAAAATCATTAAATAACATTTTTTTCTTAGGTATCGGTGGAATTGGTATGAGCGGGCTGGCACGTTATTTCGCCGATATCGGTGTTGATGTTGCCGGCTACGACCGCACCCCGTCATCCATAACTGACAAATTAAGCCAGGCGGGTATTGATGTTATTTTTAATGATGACCCGGAGAAACTGCCCGAAAATATTGAACTTGTAATATATACACCTGCTGTAAAAAATGAGCTTGATATCATTAAGGCATTGAAAAATCGCGGTTTGCAATTTGCAAAAAGAGCTGAAGTGCTTGGCTGGATCTCAGCAAACATCCCGACTATCGCTGTCGCAGGAACTCACGGTAAAACTACGGTCACTTCAATGGTTGCGCATATTTTGAAAACCGCAGGGATCAAAATTAACGGATTCATCGGAGGTGTTACAAAAAACTATTCATCCAATTATATTGGCGATAAAAACCCGCAATGGATAGTAGCAGAAGCTGATGAGTTTGACAGGTCGTTTCTGAACCTGAAGCCTCAATACGGTATTGTTACATCTTTGGATGCCGATCACCTTGATGTATATAAAAATCATCGTTCGATGAAAGATGCTTATTATCAATTTATGCAAAAAATTGATGTAAATGGTCATCTGATAATAAAAGCAGGTTTGCAATATCCCGACAATTGCAAAATTCCCGTAATTACATATGGCATTTATGACGGGGGAGATGTTTTTGCCAAAAATATCAAGCAAAATGGCCTGGTAAATTATTATGATGTTGACGGAAAAATATGTGTTGATAATATAGTTCTTAAGATGCCCGGCAACCATAATATCGAAAACAGCCTTGCTGCAATTACGGTTGCTTATCTGCTCGGAATTGAGCCCGGCACTATTGCGAAAGCTTTTAATACTTTTGAAGGAATTCAACGCAGGTTTGATATAAGATTTTGCAGCAATGATATATTTTATATTGATGATTATGCTCATCACCCGGAGGAGATAAAAGCACTTGTATCTTCTGTAAGAAAGCTTTTGCCCGGCAAAAAAATTACAGGAATCTTTCAGCCGCATCTTTACTCACGTACAAGAGATTTTGCTGATGAGTTTGCCAAAAGCTTGCAATTGCTTGATGAACTCGTGATACTTGATATTTACCAGGCACGTGAAAAACCAATAGAGGGTGTTTCAGGCAAACTATTGCTGGAAAAAACAGAGCTGAAAGAAAAGCATATTATAAAAAAAGAATACCTGGTTGAGTTTTTGAAAAAGAAGGATTTTGAAGTTCTCTTAACAATTGGAGCCGGTGATATTGACAGGCTGGTTGAGCCTTTAACAAATATGATAAAACAAAAAACCAAAAACAATTGTAATGGTTAAGAAAATATTTAAAACATTTTTTTACCTGCTGGTAACTGCATCAATTTTTTTATTGCTTGGTTTAGCCATTGAAGCAAATAAAGCCCGGGTCAGTAATTCATTTACGGTTAATGTTGACCATTCGTGCGGCAACTTTTTTGTAGAAGCAGAACAGATAAAAAATGATGTTTTTGCCAATTTTGATACATTAACAAGGCAAAAACTCAGCAATATCAATTTAAGTAAAATTGAAAACTTTATTACCGGAATGATTTATGTTAAAACAGCTGAAGTTTACACGACAATAGACGGAAAAATTAAAGCCGACGTAATACAACGCAAGCCATTGGCAAGAATTATAAACAAACACGGACATAGCTTTTACATTGACACTGACGGCAGGTTAATGCCATTGAGTCGCGATTTTACAGCACGCGTGATCATAGTTACGGGCAAAACAGATCTTAAATACACTCCTTTGGTTGATTTGACTGAAACTCCGGGTGATGATATAAACAAACAAGACGCAAAGCTGCTGAAAGATATTTATAAGTTAGTAAAATATATCGACAGCCATCCACTTTGGGGTGTTTATATTGACCAAATTGCGGTTACATCAACAGGGGATTTCGAATTAATCCCCAAAAGCGGTTCTCATGTTATAGAATTTGGGAGCACCAAGCGAATGGAACAAAAATTCAACAAACTGTTGGTATTTTACGATCATGGGCTTACAAAGATTGGCTGGAACAAATATAGCAGAATAAAACTAAAATACAGGAATCAGGTTGTTTGTGTAAACCAATAAAACATTAAATAATATGACATCATCAGAATTAATTGCCGGACTTGATATCGGATCAACAAAAATAGCCTGTATAGTCGGGCGTAAAAACGAGTATGACAAAATAGAAATACTTGGAATGGGAAAAAGCGATTCTCTGGGTGTTAATCGCGGAGTTGTATCGAATATTCAACATACCGTTGATTCGATGCACAATGCTGTTAGAGAAGCGGAAAAGAATTCAGGTGTTGAAATAAAGGTTGTAAATGCCGGCATAGCCGGTCAACACATCCGCAGCCTTCAACACAGAGGTAATATTATCCGTAACAGCACGGAAGACGAGATAAGCCAACAAGATATTGATACGCTTATTGAAAATATGTATAAGCTTGTTTTGCCACCCGGGGAGGAGATCATTCATGTCATACCACAAGAATACATTATAGATAATGAACCGGGCATCCGCAAGCCTATTGGAATGTCGGGAATTTGTCTTGAAGCTAATTTTCATATCATTACCGGTCAGATTGCTGCGGCAAAAAATATTGAGAAATGTGCTACCAAAGCCGGCCTTCAAATAACCGAAATGATCCTCGAGCCATTGGCATCAGCCGAAGCCGTGCTCAGCAAAGAAGAAAAAGAAGCGGGTGTAGTGCTGGTTGATATAGGTGGGGGCACAACCGACATAGCAGTCTTTCAGGATGATATTATACGCCATACGGCTGTTATCCCGCTTGGAGGAAATGTAATAACGGAAGACATTAAGGAAGGATGCTCTATTATCCGGGGGCAGGCTGAAGCCCTGAAGGTGAGTTTCGGCTCAGCCCTCGCCAGCGAAAATAAAGATGAAGAGATCGTTTCAATACCGGGATTAAAAGGTCGTGAACCTAAGGAAATATCACTTCGCAACCTTGCACATATTATCCAGGCAAGAATGGAAGAGATCATTGAACATGTTTATTATGAAATAAAAACATCAGGATATGAGAAAAAGCTTATAGCGGGAATTGTTCTTACAGGTGGCGGAAGCCAGATGAAACATGTGGCACAGCTTGCAGAATTCATAACAGGTATGGACACACGTATCGGATATCCCAACGAGCACCTCACAAAAACCTTATCAGGCGAGATTGGAAGCCCAATGCATGCTACAGGTGTAGGCCTGGTGATTCAAGGATTTAAAAACATTGAAAATAAAAAGAAAAGAAAGTTTGGAATTGCTACACAAAGCAAAATATTTAGAAATGGATTTTTATCCCGAATAAAACAATTTTTTGAAGATGAAGACAGTTCTTAGCCACTAAAAAATATTTATCAATAACTATTAAACTGAAAATCATGAAAAAAGATACTATGATAAAATTTGATTTACCAAAAAACCAATCTTCCATAATCAAGGTTTTGGGAGTTGGCGGTGGCGGAAGCAATGCTGTAAACCACATGATAAGACAAGGGATTCAGGGTGTTGATTTCGTTGTATGCAATACTGATTCTCAGGCTTTACAACAGAGCCCTGTTCCAAACAAGATTCAACTTGGGGCAAGCCTGACAGAAGGCAGGGGAGCCGGGAGCCTGCCCGAAGTCGGCAGAAACGCAGCTCTTGAAGATATTGACGCTGTTAAGGAAGTGCTCGAAAAAAACACAAAAATGATCTTCATTACAGCAGGAATGGGCGGAGGAACAGGAACCGGGGCCGCACCTGTAATAGCTGAAACAGCCAAAGGCCTGGGAATCCTCACAGTAGGGATAGTCACCATTCCATTTGCTTTCGAAGGCAGAAAAAGAAAAATGCAAGCCGATGAAGGTATTAAAAAGTTAAAAGAAAACGTAGATACACTGCTTATTATATGTAATGATAAGTTACGTGAGCTCTATGGCAACCTGTCTGTTTCGGAAGCTTTCGCTAAAGCCGATAATGTGCTTACGACCGCTGCAAAAGGTATCGCTGAAATCATTACACGAACCGGATATATAAATGTTGATTTTGCCGATGTGAAAACAGTCATGCTTGAAAGCGGTGTAGCTATCATGGGTAGCGGCACAGCAGAAGGTGAAAACAGGGCGGTAAAAGCCGTTGAAACAGCTCTTGCCTCACCTTTACTTAATGATAATGATATAAGAGGTGCCAGCAATGTACTACTTAATATTACCAGCGGCAAGGAAGAAGCATTAATGGACGAAATCACCGAAATTACCGAATACATACAGGCTGAAGCAGGATCAAATGCAGAAATAATCTGGGGGCTTGGCAAAGATGAAAACCTGGACAACAACATCAACGTTACTATTGTAGCTACAGGCTTTGATGCTAACACTAAGTTCGGATATGATTTCGAAAACGAAGAAAAAGAAAAAAAAGTCGTCACACTTGAACCAAAAAAAACACCTGAAAACAAAATTCCCGGAAAACAACAAGAATTATCCGGTGATATAAGGGTGATAAATAAAACAGAACAACAAGAAAAGCAAAAAAATGATGATAATCTTAAAAGACAAAAAAACCTCACAATTGAATTCGACCTTGAAAAACCGGAAAATAATAAGAACAGCAACCATAGCAATGACAAAGTAGCCGCTGAAAACAACAAAAAGAACCTTGACCGGAATCAAACACACAGACAAGAAGATTTGCAGCAAAGAACCACCGAACGTGAAAAAAGACTCAGAGAACTGAGCCTGAAACTTAAAACTCCCGAAGGCCTGAAAGATGTTGAAAACGAACCGGCTTTTGTAAGAAAAAATGTAACCCTTAGCAGTGTGGTTGCCAGCTCTGAATCTCATGTATCACATTATACACTTGATGTGGACAAAGAAAAAAAAGCAAAAATCAAATCAAATAATTCATTTTTGCATGATAATGTTGATTGATAATATTAAAACCTTTGAATCAACGTTATTATTAACAAAATACAGTAAAGATGTCAAGCATTAGAAAATTAAAAAAAGAAATAAACTGCCTGGTTGATGAAATAATCGGCAATTGTTTTCTGCATTATTATTTTGTTGAAAAAAACAAGCAGAAAAAAATTGATAAGTTAATTGAAGATATCGTTGCTTTTCGTAACGATATAATAAATAAAATTAATAATCCTTCCGAAAATTTAAAAAGCAAATCAAAAAGATCATATTATCGTGATATCCATAACGAACTTATTGAAAAAGCAAACAAAACTTTTGAAAAAATCGACCAGTTAAAAGAAGCGGATTAAAATCAGAATTAATCAATAGACCGCCGGCGGGTTATCCTTTGGATCTTATTATCGCCATCATTATTGCTGCTGCAACTGAAGCATTCAATGAATCGGGTTTCAGATTATGCCCCTTTCCAAATTTTGGAATGTTTATTTTGTGTGTAACAAATTTTTCGGTTTCAGCCGATATCCCTTGCGATTCATTACCCACTACAACTACTGCATTTTGTTGAAAATTATGTTCTAAAGCATTCTTTCCGCTAAGAAAAGAACCATATACAGGCACTTTGTTTTTATGTAAACGAAGGTAATCAATAATATTTGTGTAATATATCGCTACTCTGCAAAAAGAACCCATAGTAGCCTGTATAACTTTAGGATTGTATAATTCAACTGTATCTTCCGAACAAACTATGTTGTTGATCCCAAACCAATCGGCTGTTCTAATAATCGTACCCAAATTACCCGGGTCTTGAATATTGTCGGTTATTATAATAAGTTGGTTTTGAGGGTTGGGAAGTTCTTTACCTTCCGGCATTTTTATTACTGCAAGAACCTGGTTGGGTGTTGTTTGTTGACTGATACTCTTCAACTCGCTTTGAGTTAATGAAATTATATTACAACAACCGGCAGGTATTTTATTCTTGTTTTTATCCAGCCATAAAGAAGTCGCATAAATAGCTGATATGTGAAAGTTGCTTTCAATGACCTCTTTTATGATTTTATCGCCTTCTGCAAGAAACTCCCTGTACCGGTCGCGGTATTTTTTCTGGCCTAATGCGCGGATTTTTTTTAACTCGTTCTTTGTTATCATAATGATAGAAAAACAAGGTATATTAACAATTATAAATAAACAACCGTGCAAAACAAACGCGGGTAAACATTTTGCACGGCAATCATAATTATGTCTATAATCTGTTCAGCAATAAAGAGTAAAATAAATATTACAATATGTTTTTACTCGCCAAAAACTTCAAATTTCAGATCAACCCTTACATCTTTATGCAGGTTGATCTTCGCCTTATATTCGCCTAACTCTTTGACCGAATCACCATCAACCATGATTTTTTTACGGTCAATATCAACATCATATTGCTCTTTTAGCGCATCTGCAATTTGAATAGGATTTACCGATCCAAAAATTTTACCTGATGTTCCAGCCTTAGCTCCAATTTTCAAATGGGCATCCCTTATTTTTTCGGCGATCTCTTCAGCTTCTTTCTTTATCTTTTCTTCTTTGTATGCCCTCTGTTTCAGGGTTTCAGCCAACATTTTCTTTTCGGCGCCTATTGCCATTACAGCATAACCCTTAGGAATAAGATAATTTACAGCATAACCGTCCTTTACTGTAACGACATCATCTTTAAAACCCAGCTTCGGAATGTCTTTTTTTAAAATAACTTCCATTTTTTTACCTCCTTATTTTAATAAATCTGCAACATATGGCAGTAAAGCAAGGTGCCTGGCACGCTTAACGGCTTTTGAAACCTTTTTCTGATATTTCAGAGACGTGCCCGTAATGCGGCGAGGTAAAATTTTACCCTGCTCATTTACAAATTTTAAAAGAAAATTTGCGTCTTTATAATCAATATATTTTATTCCCGCCTTTTTAAAACGGCAGTATTTTTTCTTTTTTACGTCAACTGCTATCGGGGCTAAATATCTGATTTCCGAATTCTGTTGTTGTGCCATAGTATATTATTATTTGATCTTTTATTTATTTTTTTTCTTTTTCAGCAGCTTTTTCTTCAGCCTCTTTCTCTGTTTTTTCTTCTGCTTTTTTCACACCTTTCTCTTCAGCCTCTTTCTCTGTTTTTTCTTCTGCTTTTTTCACACCTTTCTCTTCTGCCTCTTTCTCTGTTTTTTCTTCTGCTTTTTTCACACCTTTCTCTTCAGCCTCTTTCTCTGTTTTTTCTTCCGCTTTTTTCACACCTTTCTCTTCAGCCTCTTTTTTAACTTTTTCTTCTGCCTTTTTATCACTTTTTTCATCTGCCTTTTCTTTTTCCATCCTTTTTTTCTGATTATACGCAATAGCATGCCTGTCAAGAGCTACTGTCAGAAAACGTATTATCCTTTCATCACGCCTCAATTCAAGTTCAAATTTTGCAACTAGCTCCGATTCGGCCTTGAATTCAATTAAATGATAAAAACCGGTAGATTTTTTTTGAATGGGGTATGTAAGCTTACGAAGCCCCCAATCGTCTTCATAAATAATCTCTGCTTTATTTTCTTTCAAAAATCTCCGGAATTTACTTACCGTTTCCTTCATCTGTTCATCAGATAAAACGGGAGTCATAATGAAAACGGTTTCGTATTGTTTTTGCATCTTAAAATAATTAAAAATTAAAATTGATTAATAAAAATATATTTTGCTTTCGCTCTATATGTAAAACGGTCGGCAAAAATAGTAAAAAAAATTACTGCTGGCAATAAATTATTTAAATTTATCTTTTTCCGCATTAAAGTTTGTCATTTTTATAATGATAAAATTGGATAATATAATTTTCTGTATTATCTTTATCTACTTGTATTAACTTTATTGTATTAAAACAGATTGAACACGAAATAGTGTATAACTTAAAATTCTAAAATGAACTATGAAAAATCACAAATTTCAATTTAGAAATTTAAGTTTTATATAAATGACAATATCAAATTTCAATACATCTTTCATTAAGCTTTAATAATTACTAATTAATTATATATCAATGAAAAATTACACCTTAATCAGTTTATTTTCAGTTTTTCTGTACTTTGGCTGCGGCCCGGCAGAAAAGCATGATCTGACCCTTAACTTTGACGTTGGAAAGGCCTATACCATGAAACAAGAGACCAGTCAGCATTTCAAGCAAAAAATCATGGGAATGGATTATGAGATGACTCATCGTTTTAATGTGATCTACAGTCTTTATGTGAAGGAATATGACAACAGGCAGTATATACTGGATTTTGAATATAATGACCTGACCATGAATGTTGAAGGTTCGGGTATAAGTATGTCGGTCGGTTCGGGTAAGGATTTTGATAAGGAAGATACTTTAAACGTGATTTTAAGGTCTTTTACCAAAAAGCCGTTCACGGTGGGTATAACTAACAATGGAGAAATTACTTTCGTAGAAGGGTTGGAAGAATTTTTTGAACTAGTCGTGGCAGATATTGGTTTTGTTGTTGCTGAGAATGAACACGAAGCGTTGAGAGCTTTTGACCAATTCATAGGTGAAGGAGGTTTCAAAGATAATTTAAACCAGCTTACCAATTATCTGCCCGGTAAACCTGTTTCTGTAAATCAAAAGTGGAAAACCGAACATATTCAAACCAATTTGGGCTTTTCCGGAAAATGGATCAATGAATGGCAGCTTGTTCAGATTGATGATAACACTGCAAATGTTGCAGGCACATCAAAGTTCACTATTATTCAAACCGATGAAACAGATGAATCAACTGATCTGATGTCATTATCACAATTTGGAATAGATGTTGAAATGGATGGAGAGCAAGAGATCAATCACTTTATAGATAAGACTACAGGGTTAATTAACAACGGAAAGGTAAAGGCTAAAATGGATGGATATTTTAAAATGGGTGAATCGGGCAGAGGTATGAATATACCTATCAGCTTTGAGATTACTTCAAAAATCAGTCGTGTCGAATAAACGGCATCCCCTGTTAATGCTCGAATTCCGGAAAATAAATTATCCGGGTTTCAACAATTATGTCTTACCATCCATCACATAAGGCCGGGCTTAATTTAAACGTTTTTAAAACAATAAACTCAGATACGAAAAAAGATGGATTTAAAGCAATTACTTTTAAAACATTGGGGTTATTCATCTTTCAGGCGTTTGCAGGAAGATATTATCAGGTCGGTTCTTGATGGAAATGATACACTTGCATTGATGCCCACCGGGGGTGGTAAATCAATATGTTTCCAGGTGCCGGCTTTAGCCAAAGAAGGAATTTGTCTTGTAGTAAGCCCTTTAATAGCCCTTATGAAAGACCAGGTAGCCAATCTGCACATAAGAGGTATTAACGCTGTTGCTGTTTATTCAGGAATGTCATCCAAAGAAATAGACATTACGCTAGATAATTGTATTTACGGGCAAGTAAAATTCCTGTATGTTTCACCCGAACGATTGACGACCGACTTGATGCGTAGCCGTTTGCAAAAAATGAATGTTAACCTGGTTGCAATTGATGAAGCACATTGTATCTCTCAATGGGGCTATGATTTTCGCCCTCCTTACCTGCGAATAGCCGAAATACGTGAATATACCGGCAAAGCACCTTTCCTGGCACTTACAGCTACTGCTACAAGGCAAGTTATGGAGGACATCTGCGAGAAACTTGATTTTAAAAAACAAAACGTATTTATAAAAAGTTTTGAACGGAAAAATCTTGTTTATGCCACCGTCAAGGAAGAAGATAAAATGAAAAGGCTTAAGATAATTTGCAATAAAGTCAAAGGCACAGGGATTGTTTATGTCAGAAATCGTCGTAAAACCAAAGAAATATCAGATTTTTTGAACAAAAACTCCATAACAGCCGATTATTACCATGCAGGGCTTGATAACATCACCAGGGAAAAGAAGCAGATCGGCTGGATGTCTGAAAAGATCAGGGTCATTGTTGCCACCAATGCGTTTGGTATGGGTATAGATAAGCCAAATGTGCGTTTTGTAGCACACATAGATATGCCCGATTGCCCCGAATCATATTTCCAGGAAGCAGGCAGAGCAGGCCGTGACCTGAAAAAAGCCTACGCGGTTTTATTATTCAACGAAACCGATATACTGGATACACGTAATTTTCTCGAATTATCATACCCGCCTTTGAAATTTATAAGACAAGTTTATAACACCATAGGAAACTACCTGCAAATTCCAGTCGGTGGAGGCAAGGATACTAATTACGACTTTGAGCTTCGTTCTTTCTGTGAGAATTACGGCCTTAATACGGTTTTGACGTTTAATGCCATGAAATTTCTAGAAAAAGAAGGTTACATAGCTATATCCGAAGCTCTCAAAAATCCGTCACGTACATTTTTTTTACAAAATAAAGAAGATCTATATCGATTCCAGGTAGCTAACCCGAAATACGATAATCTGATTAAAACACTGCTTCGCTCATATACAGGACTTTTTACGGAATACAGCAAAATTGACGAAGGGGAAATAGCAAGACGCCTGAATATTACAAAAGAAAACCTTATCAATCAACTGCTGAAATTAAAAGAATTTGGCATCATTGATTATAAACCGCAAAACGAAAAACCTCAAATTACCTTTCTCACAGGTCGAATTAATGAAAAGAATATCACCATTGCAAGGGAAAATTACCATATCTTAAAACAATGTGCAGGTAAACGTATGGATTCAATGATCAATTATGCTCAAAGTGATAATAAATGCCGTAGCCTTATGCTGCTCGATTATTTCGGCGAGAAAAGCAATAACAGATGCGGCAACTGTGATGTCTGCCTTGAACGTAATAAACTGGAATTAAGCAAACTGGAATTTGATAAAGTGGTAGAATTTATTAAACCAATGCTCCGGGAAAATCCTCAATCTGTCGAACAGCTTCTCTCAAACATAAAGACAAACATACCGGAAAAAAGAATTATCAAAGTTATCCGGTGGCTAAGAGACCACGGCAAAATAACTTACGCTGCCCAACAAAATCAATTGAAATGGAAAGATAATAATGAATAATATATTTCACATTACTACAATCATCTTATTGTAAAAACCTGGTAATCAACCCTTCTAATGTCGGGAGTCAGGCTATAAACCCACGAGAATAACTCTTCCTGGGTAGTGAACTGATATTCGCCTCTGTAATTAAGAAACTGAACGGGCTTTTTTGCAAATACGAAGATCAATCTGTTAACTTCAGGTTCTCTTCCACTTTTTTCCAGGTAATAATCAACATAGCCAAACGGAAACTCTACTTTTTCCCTTGCCGGTATCATTATTTGTTCTTCCCATGGATTCGGATACATTAGCAACGTTTCAGTATCAGTGATATTAAAAATATTCAGATAGCTATCCATGCTCGAATAGACGGAAAACGTCAGCGTTTCGCCACTTTCATAAACGCCTTTTATTCCCTCAACACTAACATTAAATGCAGGGTCGGGTCGTGCCGAATATAGGATAACGGTTGCATCTATCGTCACCTCAACAGTAAAAAGATTTGAGTGCGGGTCAACCTTTCGCTGTTCATTCACTATCTCGTAATGTTGAACTGCTCCTTGCAATTCTGCATGCACATCTGCGCTGAAAAACTCGCTGTAATCCCTGTCGGTTTCGCTTCTGAACAACATTTCATATGATGAGAGGTGTTCGGTAACTCCTGCCTTTCTTAGTGCCTCAACTTTGGCATCGTTGAGGGCCTCGCGACGTGCATCACTTTCACTAATAGTGCCCGCTATAACACCAACACCTGTTGCACCCTCTACCTTTATGGTCTGCTGACTCTCCAGATCCTGATAAAAAACAAAGTTTATCAATATTAAACAAGTAATTATTCTTATCATCATAATAAATTTTTTTTTTAACGGGTAACGGGTGGGAAATATATATAAAGCGCCCGTTACGTTGCTAACACAGGGTATAGTTCATTGCCGTTTTGCGTGGGAAATATATATAAAGCGCCCGTTACTCGTCACTTGTCATTTATTGTTATTATTATAAGTTGTCATTACTATAAGGTATTTGTAATTTTTTACTGAGCAATAACATATTTGGTTGTTAATAACTCCTTTCTTTTTCCAGTTTTTCCATTTCCTCATTAAAAATTTCCTCAAATTTTTTCTTTTCAAATAACAATTCTGAACCCTCTTCTTTATCAATATCCTTCTCAATATTGTTAACAATATCACCCCGTGGTTTTTCTACTGCAATATAAACAGTATATCTGCCATTATCGAAATCGGTTTCACTGCATATAATCTCAACATTACTAAGCTCTTGTTCTGCAATTGAGCGTATTATGTCTTCAAACCGTTCGTTTGATTCTATATCGTCTCCGACTCTCACTTCGGTAATATATCTTTCTGTGACCGATTGCACGGTTACGCTTATTGATGAAGCTAAGTTGGCATTAGCATCAAGCCTTGCCATTCGTTGAGCTGTTCTCAGGTTTGGGTTTGTTGCCGTTCCCGTTGCCCTGAAATAATGCCTGTCTGAAGAAAATTCCACCCCGTGACAAGGCAAAACCAGCGTCTCGTCTCTCTGTGCCAGGATTTCCTTTTTTAAACCAAAGCATGAAATGCTTATGCTATGAGTTATAAATAGTGAAATAATTATGGAAAATTTTAACAGGAAGTTTTTCATGATATTATTATTTTTGGTTATTTGCATGTGATCCGTATAACTATTTAAAAAGATAATCCCCTGATTAAAAGGGTCTCATAATTAATTTAAAAGTTTTGCATTTCAATTTTGTTTTTTTATACACCTTACAGAGAAACCACTCAAGGGATGAAATCTACTATAGCCCATATAAGCTTTATTATGGTGTGCACCATATCCAAAGTAATGGGTTTTGTCATCAATTGTTGATGACCACCAAAATGAGTTTTTACCAATATCCCTGGATATTCCGTGGGAGTCAATTCTTCCTCCGGGCAATGCTGAGAACCCACTTATGTTATTTGCACCGGTATTGGGGCTGTCCCATCTTGGGTGGTCGTCTTTCGGGGCGGTTCGTGTACTTTTCATTTTCCCGCCTGCATTTGTCCGTGTTCCAAGATAAACGGTAAGGACTTCCCATTCTTCCTTAGTTGGGATACGCCATCCGTCGGGGCAAAGCCCTGCAGGATCATGAACAGCATAGCCGTTATATAATGCACCATAAATATCTCCATAATTGTTTTTGTCAAAATCATAATAAGAGTATAGTGCAGTACCGGCTTCTATATGATGCCAGTCATGGCTGTTTGACACAAAAGTTATAGGAGTACCGTCTCTGTATTTAGTCACTTTAAGGCCTTCTGCCATCCACTCCTGTGTACCCATGTCAAGGAAAGAATGACCTATTACTGCCGTTTTATAAACATTGCCTTCAATGTCTGTAACCTCACCGGTTGCCTTTAAATAAAAAGCCTCCTGGTCTTTTTCACAACTGTTTGTGAAGAATAAAATATTAAAAGTAATAAAGAGAAAGTAAATCCAGGCTCGTTTTTTGTTTTTCATATCGCTTTGTATATTTATTTAAATTATGAACGGCAGAATACATTAACAGCGCCAAAATACGAAATATTATTATTATTATTATTATTTTAATTAAGATAAAAAACAAAAAATTATACTTAAAAAATAAAGGAAATATAGAAAAAATAGGATGTTTTATTTTTCAACACATATTGACACCTTAAACCTGATCTCCCATTGGGCACCCATCAAATATTAATCATAAAAGAGTTGGAAAATCTGAAAACAGCCATATTTTTGCCATAATCAGCTGATTATAATCTGAATTGTTTCAGGTTCTGAAAATCAGAAGAATTATTAAAAAGATCAAATTAAAAAATAAAAAACCTTTGTATCTTTTGTGAATGTACTTTGCGTCCTCGTGGTTAAATTTCTTACCGCCAGAGTAACACAAAGGTTAACATGAAAATTCTGTGATTAAATTTTTTAAAACTTTTTATAATGGATTAATTTTTGTAGCTAAATTTGCATTACGCTGAAAGAAAGCTGCGAGTTAACAATACGAATTTATTATTAATAAATATTAAATAATAAGGCTATGAAAAAGACAATCTTACTTTTGATGTTATCATTATTTATTATGCCTGAGATGGTTTATTCACAGGATGGCAGAGTTTTAAGAGCCGCAAGGAGGAGCTTCAATTCCGCACAGGATAACTATAAAAACGGGCAATATAAGCAGGCAATACGTGAATACAAAATTGTAATAAACAATGTTCCTGCGAATATTGATTCCCGCAGGGATTTAACAAACAGGCTTGAATCCCTCATTGATATTATAGATATTTATTTTTACCGGTCTGTAGATATCAGCAAGGCATGTGAATATATGCAGGTATATAAAAGAGATATGAATACCATCAGAAATGCAGGCGTACTCAGAACATCCCAGCTATTGGAATTTCAGAAAAAAGAACAAGAGTATGCCGCAGATTATATGCCTAAATGTGAAAGCTACGAGCGTATTGATGACGATATGGACAAATTCAGACAGAAGTTCGATGAAGAGATGGAAGATGATTAAGCGTTCAGGCTATATCTTTTACTAACATTATCTTATTACCTGTAATTTATGATATTCCGTAGCTTTGTCTGTGTATATACGCAAAAAGTAAGCTCCAGGATTAAAGTTTGAAACATTAATAACAGCCTGGTTATTTTCAACGCTAAAATCCTGAATAACACGTCCTGTTATATCGAGCACCTGAATCTGATTGATCTTTTCTTCGCTCTTGATGTTAAGCTGGTTACGTGCGGGATTTGGATATATATATGTCGTAATATCAAGCTCC
>PWZB01000031.1 GCA_003567625.1 Bacteroidales bacterium
AGCACCAGCTAAGTGTTATATAGTTTTTGCAGGGATTCGGAAAGAGGTTGAATTGAAATTCCGCATCTTTACCTGCTGTAAAGTCAGACGGCGGAGATGTATGGGGCTCCTCTGTTTTGGGACCGGCTTGTTTGGCAGGATAAAGAATCGGTTCTTCATATTCAATGGCATCGTTAATCATCAGAAGCGACAAGGCTTTGCCTGCAATGCGGTTGCCCGAGCCAATGAAGGTTTCAAGCTCAATTAACGCTTCCTGAGGAAGGTTTGTAAATGCAGGATGTTTCTCATTATCCCACTTTTGTAAGAAAGCGTAAAATGAGAGGTAATCTCTATGAACAGCCAGAGCCTCCTCATCCAACTCATAATTTTTTTCTATTGAATTTAGCACATGGAAGCCCTGCGTGTAATCGCCATCTGAGAATTCAAACTCTGCAAGCAGGTACCGGTAATTCATATCGTCAACTTCGTAAAGTATGTCGGTAATACCGGGTGCATTTTCCCAGCCTTTGTCTTTGTGGACAATGCTGCTGATTATTTGGTTCAGAGCCTTGTCGTGCTGTGTCTTGTGGTAAGCTTTCTGAAACCTGAGCAGCTCCATTTCGCCGAAGTAATACAACCCTTTATTTATTTGCTCACGCATATATTCAGGCAGCGGGTCTTTCCTGTTGTCGAGAGCCAGGTTTACTTTCTTCGATTTGGCAGCTTGCGGGTTTTCAACCAGCACGTCGCGTATCATAGCTTTGCTGAAACCCTCCTCCTTGGCGCTCAAAGTGGTAAGCACTTTTTCTGACAGATAGGGTGAGGTTGCTATCAGGTACTGATAGTTTTGATATGCATTGTGATTTCCCGTATTTTCTACCATCTGGTTCATCAGTTCCGTGTTGCCGTCGTCAACAAGCTTCGCGAGCTTATTTGAGGTTTCCTCGTATTGTATCCATGAGGATTCCATTCCGGCAAAAAGCTCCGATGAAAGTCCGCCAAGTTCAGATCTTTCGGGACAGGATGTCTCATAATCGTATGGCTCATCTTCATACTCCACTAAATCAATAGTCTCTTCGCTATACACACTGGGAATTACCCGTGATTCGGAATTAATGTCATGATGATGATAGTCAACGTGTTGACCCTCGTTTAAAAAGTTACTTTCCAAGACAGGGCTGTTATTTCCGAACAGGTTGCCTGCAAGAGTTTCATTGGATTCCGGATTACCCTGATTCCCTTTTATGCCGTCATCCGTGACATAAAAATCGTAAGCATTGTTGCTTAACAGGTGGCATCTTAATTCAAGACCACCGGTTCTGTTCCTGTTTTTCCCTATTGCTTCAATACCAATTTTTAAACCCTCAAAATCGTTGCGGTAGATTTCATTATTCGTTTCCCCGGTATTATTTGCAATAATTCCCAAATTGCCATACGCCAGGCTTCCATCGTAATCGCTGTTGAAATCATTATTTTCTATATTGAAATTTTGTGCATTATCAATATACACGCCATAAGTACCTGAATATGTGCCATTACCAAGCAGTTCTTGAATACCGATATATGGCACATCAAAATGGTTATCCCTGATACGGGCATTATCTATACCATTGAAATAAATACCCCTGAGGGAAGAAAAGTAGGAATCAACAACCCTGAAGCTGATGTCCGGCTGAGAGGTTGTAGCGTAAATGCCGTACTTAAGATTTTCGAAGCTGCTTTCAGATACCTGAAAATATGATGACACTGAGTATATGCCTTTTCGCATTTCAGAATATAAAACAGTATCCCTGTTGTCAACAAAATCGCAGTCTATAAATTGCACTCCGTTAACACCTGTCAAAGTAACATGATTGAAAATAGGTCTTCCATTTACACTGAAACCTAAGCCGGTTTTAAAGGTACAGTCAATAAAATAAGATAAATTGATTGGCGTTTCGTTGTTTTGGTACGGGGAAAAAAATACGTCTAAATAATTGTTCGAAAAAGATGATCCTGTAGCCTGTATAATTCCACCACTAGTACTTACTGTGTAACCAAGACCAACAGCCACTGCTGCCTTATTTATTACGGCACCGTTCTTAAGAATAACAGCACCCTGGTTTTCAAAGGTTTGTGGCAAATCAGGATTGCCTTTTACATAGATGCCTTGCCAAACATCACCATCATAACCTGTAATGGTGCCTCCGTCAACTATAAGCTTACCGCCGGGCTTGACAACCATACCCGTGCCTTCATAAACACTCAAAATGTAATTGTTATTTAACCGTAAAATACCTCCGCTTTCAATGACGAATTCAACTTCTGAACTGCAATTGCCATTTATTTCTACTTCACCTGCAACGGTTATATTGTTGGTTTCTTTTTGACGCGTTAGCGATACGTTATTTCTTATATCTATACTCGCACACTCATCAACAATAAACTTGCCCTTACCCTCGAAATGTATGGAGCAATCATCATCAATAGTTACGGTAGCACCCTCGGTAATTGTAATGTCTGAGCTTATGGTTATGTCACCGCTTAGTGTAATATCACTTGTGATTTGATACCCGTGCGCCATAAGATTAAGGGCAGGATCACCGAAATGTATATAAAAATTGACATAGGGGGGGATTGAGTAAGCATCATACGTTTTTATTTGACCCTCCAAAGTGAATTCTCCGCTTATATGAGATAAATTTTGCCATATTGCTTCATGCATAGATAAAGCAAATATATTATTATAAGGTCTAAAAGTTACTCGTGATGCACCAAGAAACATTACACTGCCCTTATTAGAAGTTGTAAAATATTCCCCCATACAATAATCAATATAAGGACTATCAAGGTTACCAGTATAACATGCTTGGCTAAGAACAAATCCCTGTTTGTCATAATTATTAAGCAAATTAAATTGTTCTGTTCTGAATGTGCTCCAAGAAGTTGTACCTCCATGCCCCCGGTACTGTGTGAGAAGTTGACCATCATTAAAACCATCCACAAGGGCTTGACTAATTAAATCAAAACCCATTTCAGACATTTTATAGTTTAGAGTATTAAAGTTTTCGGGTATAATGGAATCTATCTCATCAATGACTGAATTAACCCCTTCATCTCCTGCATTTAACATTACATTTTGTTTCCATGAACCAAACTGGTACTCGGTCTCAAAATCAATGGTTTTGGAAACTATATTCTCAAGTTGTGTTTCAGAATCAACGCTAAGCCTGCCGAGAAAAAGATCGCCATAATTATCATAAGTACCATTGGAATATGTTAGACAACTGTAATGATAATCCGCAGGGGCATATTCACTATGATGGCTATGATATTCCTTCCATGTATGTACCGTATAATTTTCCGGTATATTTATATGTTCACCACCCGCCAGTAGCACATATGCCAACTTACCATCATAAGTATTGTGCCCAGTGCCATTCTCGAAAACGCTTTTTAGAAAATTGCGAATCCGGTGTTCATCTATATGATCTTCATAATCTGGATCATAAGGATACCCTACCTCATCAGAAGTAACATGAGCTACATTTACAATAGCCACATCAAAACCGTTATAGTTTGCCCGATGCTGTGCCAAATCAAACAAATCATCATTTTCTGAATCCCAGAATGTTGAAGCGGAAATAATCAGATAGTCGGCAGTAATTTCACCTGATGTGTCGGTTACCTCAACCCAACTTACCGTACCGGCTTCGTCAGAACGGTCGTTAATGGAAGCTCCTATACCGCCTTCGGTGTAATTTAACAATACGTTATCAACAAGATTGCTGAAAATACCTGTATTGACGCTTACATCGCTTATGGCATCCGTAAAATCAAGCGTTATATCAATATCGGTAAAAACCTGAAGTTCTCCGGTAACAGGATTGAACTGAATTGGAAAAATCACTATTTCTGCTATACGTTGGCTGCGCATATAGCCAATATCGGTGATCTCGGCTGTGACCTGCGGCATAAAGATGTCAAGGTTATAAATACTGTCGTTTTTAGTAAATACTTCCTGCAAGTAAAAAGTACCATCAGGATTTTCTACTAGCTCATATGCCGGTGCAGGATACACCATGTAATTTTCGAAAAACATCGGTGAATTTGTTTGCACCGTAATCGTAATATCTTCACACTCAGGGATGGCTATCAGTTGCCTGATAAATGGCATTTCCGGTTCACCCTCGGCACGTGTTCTTCTCTGACCAGGTAACTGCAACCGTTGATAAAGATTTTCATCTACGGTTATATCCTCTGAATACATGCCGGGTGTTTGTAGGTTAAAAAT
>PWZB01000017.1 GCA_003567625.1 Bacteroidales bacterium
CTTTACCGTTTGATGTATTGGATTTGCTGTTTAGTGTATGTAAAACATATTCTTCATGCATTTTTTTTCTTCGCTTTTCTTTTCTCAAACGTGTGCATGCTACATTAAAAGCCACCTTGTAAATGAATGTGCCCGGCTTGCTGTCGCCTCTAAACTGAGGATAGCATTTCCATAATTGACATAGAATATCCTGAAACAGGTCCAGGCGGTCTTCTTCACTTGCTGTGAAAAGCCTTGATACACGGTTTATTATACCTTTATTAGGTTCTATGAATTCAGAAAACTTTTCTTTTATTTTTTCTGATTTGCTAAACATTGGTGAATTTGTTGTTCAATTAAGTTAGTATACAATAAACCATATTTGTTACACAGGGAGTAATAAAATTATTATGAAGATACGTTTTATTGATAATAAATTTTAACAGTATGGCTTTTTATTGTTACAAAAAAGTGATGATTTAACTTTACGAAAAATTGGTGATTATAAATCGCTAATTGCATGTACCTTTCCCCGGATTCAAAAAACAACTTACTTAATTGAACATTGCCCAATAAGGAGGTTTACTACCTATTGTTAATATCTAACGGGTTTATAAATCTCATTTTCAACTCTCCGATATCAACGTTTCTATGATAGGTTCTATAGTCTTCAAAATCAATTATAATGGGTGTTTCTCTGTCGTATTCAAGTGCAAGTATTATGTTCTTTTCAGAAAGATTATATATGCTTGTCCAAATCCAGCCAAAGCACAACAACAAAAACCACTGCACCGAATTCTTAAAATGAGCTTTGCCTCAGCTCGGGCTTCGCTGGGAAAGTTGTCGAATAACTCTGTCTATTTTACATTTGGTAAATTACAAATTAAAAAATCATATTGCCTTTAATTCATGTATTTCATAAATTTGTAAAAAATAATCCTATGAAAAGAGATGCATTAATAAACGATACATTTGAGAAAATAAAGAAATTGCCCGACACAAAGATTAAACAGGTAAATGATTTTGCAGAATTCTTATTAAGCAAAATTGACGATAAGGTTATTCAGGAAGGAATGCAAAAACTTTCTTCCGATTCAAAAGCATTCGAATATCTTAAAAATGAGGAAACTATTTATTCTGTTAATGATCTTAAAGAAAAATATAAATAATACAGGACTTATAATATCAGCATAATATTGCTTATCCAAAATTTATTCTTATTGTTAATCAAATCATATATATGACAAAAGGTGATATTGTTTTAATTCCTTTTCCTTTTTCTGATCTTGCAGGAAATGCAAACAGGCCTGCATTAGTGCTCATTAGCACAGAATTTGACATAACCGTATCTTTTATTACTACACAACTTAAATGGCAGTTAGAATTTGATGTGTTAGTTGAGCCTTCAAATAATAACGGACTTAAGAAAACTTCATTAATCAGATTAAACAAATTTGCAACAATTGACAAAGATATTGTACTTGGCAAATTGGGTATTATTGATAATAATGATATGCAAAAAGTTAACAGAAACTTGATAAATGTTCTGCAATTAAAATAATATATTCATGAACCATTATGGCAAAAAATAGATCATCATAGCATGTATCATCAAACTGCTCTTTTCAGGAAAACTGATTTATCTCGAAAATCCCCAAAATGAAGAACAAAGAAAAACTCTGCACCGAATTCCTCAAATGGGCTTTGCCTCAGCTTGGACTTCGCTGGGAAGGCTACCGCAGGGTGAAACGGCAGGTTTGCAAACGGATTAATGCCCGAATGGCATCATTGCGGTTAGGCAGTTTCAGCTGCTACAAGGAATATCTTGCTAATAATCCCGGTGAATGGAGTGTTTTGGACGAGATGACGCACATTAGTATATCCCGCTTTTTCAGGGATTACAAGTCGTGGGAAATGTTGAGTGAGAAGCTGCTACCGGAACTTGCTGCCAGAGCCATTGATGAAAACCGCCCCCTGCGTTGCTGGTCGGCAGGGTGCGCTTCCGGAGAAGAACCCTACAGCCTGGCAATTTTGTATTATCATAAGCTAATACATTCATTTCCAAACTTGGAATTACAGTTAATAGCCTCCGACGCCAGCAGCCATCTTCTGGAGAGGGCTGAAAAAGCCTGTTACCCTGCCGGCAATGTAAAAGATGTTCCGGCTAATTGGTTGCAAGCATCGTTTAAGAAAAAAAATGGCGAATATTGCCTAAACAGCAACATTAAAAATAAAGTCACTTTTCTTCATCAGGATATACGTAATAAAATTCCTGAAGGGCAATTTGACCTTGTATTTTGCAAAAATCTTGTCGGCATGTATTTTGCCAAAGAAAGAGCAGTTGAGGTATTCAACCTGATTACATTGAGTATTCAGCCGGATGGTTTTCTGCTGACAGGTAATCATGAGCCTGTACCTGTTGAAAATATCTCCGGTATGCAAATTTATAACCGTGGATTGAACATATATCATAAAAAGGGTGTCTAAACAAAAATGTCTTACTATGCAAGTGCTGCCGGAGCAACTGTGTTTACAATACCCTTTATAACAAAATCAGGAATATCTGCAATCCACTATTTTAACATCATCATTTTTCGTGTAGCAGTCTCGTATTGAATATCAAGTCTATACAGATAAATACCGGCCGGCAACTCTGCACCACTATTATCTTTTCCATCCCAGGAAAAAGAGTATTTGCCGGGTGTAGCTTTTTGATCATACAATGTTTTAACCCTTTTGCCTGTTATATTGAATATATCAAGCCTGACTTTGCTTTGTCTTGTAATGGTAAATTCTATGGTTGTATATTTAGTAAAAGGATTGGGATAATTTGATACATTTATATGATTTGTCATTGCAGAAAGATCATCTTCTGCGGAAACAGGATCGCTAATTCCATGAAGGTATGGATAGCCATCATTCACGTCATGATCAACATCTGATATCCAGACTTCATCAAAGTCCCAATCTATGTAAGTATTATCTCCATGCGGATAATTCATCTCTTCTGTAGTTCTGCCGGCACCTCCGGCGCTTGATGTTTGCCCGGAAATATCTTTATCCCAATAACTATTATTCACAATTGTACCAGTACCCATTCCAATAAGCCCCCCAACTAATACACCACCACTGGTTACTATTCCTGCACTATAACTGTTGTTTACAGTTGATTCAGTATCATATCCAATCAATCCTCCAATTATTTCTCCACCATTCACATTACTTCTGCTATAACAGTTTTCTACCTCGCCTTGAGTATTCACTCCTATTAAACCACCGGCATTTATTCCGTTTACGCTTCCCTTGCTATAACTTTTGCTTATTAATGAGTTGGTATTAGTTCCTATCAATCCCCCAACATTAATATCAGCAGTAACATTGCCCTCGCTATAACAATTTTCCACTGTTGATTCCGTTTGATTAAGCCCGATTAATATCCCTGTAATACTATTTCCGGTAACATTGCCTGTACAATAACTATTGATAATCGAAGAGAAACAGTAATGCATCCCCACTATACCTCCTGTACAATCTTTTCCGGTTATATCAACGTTTGTGACACCCAGATTGTATATTGATGCTTCATAAGTATATCCGAACAAGCCCTGAAAATCTTCTTCCGGTCTGTTTATATAGAGTCCGTCAATTATATATTCATTACCATTATAAGTCCCTTCAAAAGGAACCCCATCTTCTTCTTCGTCGAATATGGCATATCCAATTGGCAGCCAGCCTTCACCATCGAACCATGTGGATGTTTCAGAGGCATCAATATCATCTACTTGTATGTAATGTTTGTTCCAACGGGAAATATCCTCGGCAATCCAATATAAATTCTCCAGATTTGCAATCTGGTATGGGTTGTCGCTTGATCCGTCACCTGCCGATGGTTGTGTTGCTGTCTGTGCCCATCCCGCCATAGTAAAAGTGAATAAAGCAAAAATTAAAGTAAAAGTCATGTTTAAAGTATCTTTTTTCATAATTCTAATAGTTTGGTTTAAAAATATAATCAGCTATAATTGAAAAAATTAATTAACTAAAATCAATAATATTGGTTCAAAAATAACAAATTTCATGCCAGATGCTAAATTATTCAAAAATACCAGCTATTCAAGCATAAACAGATATGAAAAGCCTATTCCCATATTATCAAAAAATTTGGGTGATGAATAATAGCCAAAGTTATAGGCAATGCTGACATTGATATTGCTATTCTCTGTAATGAATGGTATTTTGCCTATGGTAAGCCCGGTTTCATAGTATCCTC
>PWZB01000120.1 GCA_003567625.1 Bacteroidales bacterium
ATACGCCCAATCGGCAAACCCCCGTAGGGCAATTTACTAACAAAACACAAAGGTGAACAACAATGGGTCAACAACAACTACTTCTCGTAATTTTGGTAACCATTATCGTAGGTATTGCGACAGTGGTGGCTATTAATATTTTTGGTACGGCTGCTGAGCAGTCAAACAGAGATGCTGTAAGACAGGATTTGCTTGCTGCCTCTGTTCAGGCGCAAGGAATTTGGGCTAGACCATCACTTATGGGTGGAGTAGATAGAGATTTCTCTAATGCAACTGCTGGCGAGTTATTGAGAGATTTGAACATTCCATCAAACTCTTATAACAGACAAGCTGAAACACCAGTAAATGAGCTCAATAATGAAAATGGATCTTATAGTGTAACTACAAATACAGAATTTGTTTTAGCCATTACAGCCGAACCCTCTAGTGGTGGAAACGATATTATTCTGACCATGACTAGAGATCAAGATACTGGTAACTGGATTGTAGATATTGATGGCAATACTACTGATGAAGGTGAATAATAACCTTTATTACTAATACTGATAAGACAGGATATTAAAATCCTGTCTTTTTTTTTGATAATTGGAAAAATTCAACTTAATTAAGCTACATAATTAAGTACCAAATAACCATTCTGTCATAATGGGACAACAACAACTTTTACTGGTGATTTTGGTTACAATTATTATTGGGGTTGCAACTATTATTGCAATAAATGTTTTAAACTCTCAATCTGTTGAAGCCAACAGAAATGCGGTGCGTCAAGATATGACTGCGGCTGCCGGATTTGTGCAATCCTTGTGGGAGAGACCAAATCTATTCGGTGGGGCAAATAGGCAGTTTACCCAGTTGGAAGAAGAAAAAATATTGGAGTATCTAAATGTGCCATCATCCAACTATCAGCCTGGTGATTCAGAGGCTACCAATGATAATGGCACGTACAGAGTTGTAATTGTAAATGATACTGAATTACTCATCATTGGGGAACCCTCTACTGGACCGCCAAACTTACAAATTACTGTTTCAAGGAATAATGATACAGGAATTTGGGAGTTTGAATTTTCAGATGTCACTGAAGACAATGAATAAAATATTCTATTAAAAAAGAGACGCTTCTATTGAATGATAAAGTTTCCATAAATCAGGTACTTTCATTCACCACCCCGGCCTTATTAGTCTTAATCGCTTGTTTGCAGTTAATCATTTCTCACCAATATAATCTATCTCAATGGAAAGGTGGAGGCTTTGGAATGTTCTCTACGGTTGATAGGCCAAATGCAAGAATTTTTCATGCATATTTCATCACTGAAAATGATACCATTAAATTTGATATTCCAGGCAATGAACAATTTGATCGGTTGCATGAAATAGCCTATACATTTCCCATTAACAGCTATCTTGATCAAGTATTAAGTGAATTGGATCAGTTTGATTGGTTTTGTTTAAATCAAAAGAAAGTAAAACCAGATACTGATAATTGGGCGTACTGTTTTACGTCAACGGAAATGGAACTGTATGCTCTTGAATTGGGAGAAGATTCACATGAATTGAGCCTCTTTCATCAAATTGATCCAGCGTTTATTCGTATTGAAGTATGGCGCAAGAGGTACCACAGTAACGGTAGCATCCTGGAAAAATCGTTGATCAATCGCAGGGATATGAAGAGCACGTCTTAGGTCATAAATCAATGAAAAGGTACATTAAATTCATCAGAGAATGGTTCAGAAATATCGATCCGGTCGATATCGCTTTGATAATGACGTTGATCTTGATCTTCACATACATGGAAGATGTACTTAATCTTCGTAAAATTGTACAGTATGTAACAGGAGGGGGAATTTTATTATATCGTTACATTGGCAGAAATCCATGGTATTGGCTTCTTGTTACCGCGTTGATGGCATATGGTCATGCTCACCTGTGGTTCTCAATTGACAATCATAAATACCTGATGAGTTATTGGAGTTTGGCTATTACTCTGTCGCTTTTTTTAAAAAAACCGGAGAGTGTGCTAAAAAAAAATGCCATCTTATTAATTGGTTTTTGCTTTTTCTTTGCTACTATCTGGAAACTGATAACGCCAGAATACATAGATGGTTCTTTCTTTGAATTTTTATTAATTGGAGGGGACAGCCGGTTTGAATCGTTTTCAATGCTGGTAACCGGTATTTCGTTTGAAACCATTTCGCAAAATAAAGAGATAATTCAGAGTATTGCAGCAAGCTCTGACCCTACTTTGTATCTTCAAGCGAGTGGAAGAGTGAGAGTGGTTGCCTTGTTTCTAACTTGGTGGACAGTTTTGATTGAAGGAGCAATTGCTGTACTGTTTCTGTTGAGCTGGTTCCGTTCATCTTATTTGGATCACATAAAAAATTATGTTTTATGGATCTTCATTTTGTCAACGTATCCGGTAGCCTCAGTAATTGGTTTTGCCTGGTTAATTACAGCAATGGGTATTGCTCAGATTAAAACCGATAATGTTGGACTTAAAACCGGTTATGTACTCATATTTATTTTATTAGCATTTTTTAGTGAAAGGGCAATCTCATATTTAAAATTTCTTGCTGGCCTTTTTTATTTTTAAACATTGAGCATAATGTTTGCAATAGAATTGTTTATCTACCTGGGTTTCATCGTTGCATTTTATGTTGTGGCAAATCTGCATGAGGATTTCAAAGGATTAGGTATTGCTCATAAAATAATCATCAGCCTGTTTGTTTATCTCTTAGTTATTGGTCAGGTTAACAAATCATCCCAACATACCTATCCGTTTGCAGTTTGGGGAATGTACTCACAGGTGAATCCATCTCAACATTATACAGAATACCTGATTGAGATGGATAATGGTGAGGTTAAACATTATCCATTTGAAACTATTGCATTTACTTCGCAACGGTCATTTATGCGAAAATTAAACCAGTTTGCATTAAGGTCAGATGAAAAAGGGGGACAATATGTAATTGAAAATACACTTGATACACTTGTTCAAATCTATCAAAAGAGAAAACCGGATCAAATTATAGTCGCTTTCAGGATAAATCGCATACATATTTTTCTTGCCGAAGATGGCCCCGGATTCACAACATCAATTCAAACCGAGTATGAAAAAATATTTGTGGAATGACCACACATCTTTTCAAATATACAAATGCTACTGACCTCGGAATTGTTCGGGTCACAGTATTTGGTGTATGGTTTATAATTATCCTTTTATCTCCCATCTCAAATTATGCTTTACTGCCCATCGACTTATTTAAACCGATTGGTATCTATTCTTTAATTTATTCCGTTGAAATTGGATTCGTATTAGAGGTGCTGTTATCAGAAAATTTTTTAAAGATTTTGAAAATGACAACCTTAATGGGCTGTTTACTTGCATGTTTCGGTACAAAATATTTTCGCTATTTTGCTATTCCAACTGTAGTAATGCTTTTTATGATTGATAGCGTTATTAAAAGCTTCAGTGGAAGTGTAAACCATGCAGAGTTAGTATTACTATATTCTGCATTCATCATTTCTATATTCCCGTCTGGTGACGGGTTTAAATTATTTTCACTAGGAAAAGTTAAAAATTTCTATGACCGGGACAGTGATTATTCAGTATCTATCTTATTAGTTGCTTCCATATTATGTTTTAGTTACCTGTTTATTGGAGTCCATCGATTATTACACGGTGGAATTGAACAGTTCTTCAATAATGCACTTGAAATTTATCTAATAAAAAATAGTTTTTTTTATACTAAGTATGGTTTTGATTGGGGTCTATTCATAGTTTCAAATGAAATTCTACTCAATTTATTTAAAGTAGGATTTTTCGTTATTACTTTATTCGAAGTCCTCTCCCTGCTAATCCTTGTTAGTAATTCCTTTCGTTATATTTGGCTTGCTATGATGATACCATTTCATCTTTTCACACTATTATCGATGAACATATTTTTCTGGGAAAACCTGGTATTAATCACAGTACTCTTTATTCTAATTCCTTTAAGAATTTCAAAGCAAAAAGTAGCGGTTCTTAAATAATATTGAATGTCAGTTTGATAGTTCTGGCTCTGTGAAGAAGTATATTACAACTAGGTTTTGTATGCCGGAATAATAGATTGTTATGCAGAAAGTTGCAAGGATCATGGTGCAGGGTAAAAGGCTCAGGGTGCAAGGTGTGGGTAAAACATGGCAAAACGTCTGCTGCATGCCCCGCCAGTCCCGCCA
>PWZB01000188.1 GCA_003567625.1 Bacteroidales bacterium
GCAAAAGGCCAGTGGATGTTGAGCCTGTTTTTGGCTTTTTCAAACACAACAGAGGGTTTAGAAGATTCCTCCAATATTTATTCCAATTATGAAAAAATAAAATTCGGGTTTTGATACACCCTCTCAAAGCTTTCCGGCATGACACGTCATCCGTATCCCGAAATTTTTCACAACACCCTCTGCAATACTTGAATGTATAGTAATATTTTTTTGAAAACAGGTATTGCAACGCTGAAAACAGGTTTAAAACTATTACTTCACAATAATTTTTTTCGTTATAAAGCTGCTTTGGTCGCTTACATGGATTACTAACATTTTCCCTGAGAAGCCTCGGGGCATAAAATTATGTTCAAGTATCGAATCTCCTGCCACGATTGGTTCGTTGTACACAATGCGCCCGTGCATATCTGCAGCTTTTATTTGCAGCTTTGTCCCGGCAGGTGCTTCAATGCCGAGCGACACATTGCCTTCCCTCTGATATAGAAATACAATACGCAGGTTTGATGAAGATGTTGAAAGATCAACAGCTACCCAGTGTGAATATTCGTAGCTGCCGTCCATGTCAGTCTGCTTAAGCCGGTAGTAGTTGATCCCAGGAAGAGGGTCTGTGTCTGTAAAGCCGTAACAAGTGGTTTGGATCGAGTTCCCTGCACCCTGCACGTAACCTATTATCTCAGTCCCTTCCATATCTGTGCTTCTTTTCAAAGTAAAAAAATCATTATTGGTTTCGGATGCTGTAGCCCATGTTAGTTCAATATTACCACCCTTTTCTTCAGCAACAAAATAGAGCAGCTCCACAGGCAAAGGATTGTCTGATTGGTTGCTTCCGATGGCAAATTCGGAAAAGCCTGTGGTTACATTCTTGTGGGTTATAAATTCAAATGATGCATTGTCAAACTCACCTGCTACAAACCAATCGGAAAACTCATCCTCCCTTTTTACGATCCTAAGAGAATCGGGTTCTTTTACCAGGGATATCAGCGGTTCGTCAAATTCAAGGGTTATATCATAGGTTTCCACATTCAGCCCGTCTCCGTCTTCAAGTTGCCAATACCCGCCTTCCCAAAGGTTATCTATTACCAGGCCACCATCATTAAAAGGTAAATTACCGTAAAATTCTTCTTTGTCACCGATATGGTCAATGAATTCTGCCGTTACAGTACCGGAGGATGAAGCAGCTTCGGTGAAATCTATCGTAACCGGCTTATAAAGGCCATCTTTACCTATGGGAAAGAAAACGCCGTAAATTATTTCGGAAGGTATCCACCGGCGAAAGCCGCCTTCTATCTTTCCTGAAGAATGTATCAGGGTTCCGGGATCAGAAGATGAGTTCCCAAGTATAACGGTAAAACCTTCATTATCAATATCGCCACCATCCATATTAAAGATATCTGTTATTATAATGTCATTATTTAACAGCAAGCCTTCATTATTTTCCACAGTTAAACTTTGAAATTCAAAGGGTGCTGCCATGATGAGGCTTTGTATGCTGCTTCCGTTAAAAATCACCGTTCCGGTAATATTTTTATCTGATAAAAGATTTGTATTAGGAGCAGAAATTTCCATGTTTGCAACATTAAGATCAATATCGCCATCGCCTCCTAAGTATGCATCGTTTCCATTGATGACAAATGTGCCGCTGGATTCGGCCTGGTTAATATTACCCTGCCCTGTGATGCCATTACGGAAGATTTTGTTGCCTGAATTTTGCCATGTAATATTTCCATTGGCTTCAAAAATGCCGTTGATTTTTGTGTCACTGGTTGCTCCGACATTGCCTGTATTTTTGGTGGTTCTGAAAACAGGGATCGTTTGCTGGTTTGCATCGGGAAAATATTCCTGGTTGGCAGTTGAAAATATTAAGCTGACATCCCATTCAAACACGGCATCCGTTTCATAAACATATGATCCGCTGCTGCCGTTGCCTGCAACTGCATTTGAAAAACCGGCGGAATTAGCACTTACTTTTACGATCCCTTCACTATTCACATATACTGTAGCCCCTTCTTCCAAAACCGGGATTTCACCGCCATTAAAATGCAACATTCCGCCCGGATTTATAATCAGCCCGTTTTCCTGGCCATTGGCAACCGTAAGTGTTCCTGATATTATTTCGATTGCCGCATCGTTTTGGATGGTTGCAGGTCCTACAGACAGATTTTTATCAACAATAACGGTATTCCCTTCTTCAATATCAATTGAAGCAGCCTGGCATTCCGGGACACAATATGCCGGCAGCCAGTTATCCTCTCCGTCTTCCGAATGTTCCCAAATGCAGGCGTTATTCCAGTTTCCGGAACTTACTGCCTTATAGTGCCAGTCGGGGTTTTCACATTCGCCCAGTCCAAAGGCGAAATCATCAATCATAATTCTTTCACCGCCGTTTCGTGATACTTTAACAACGAACTCTTCGCAATCTACAATAAGCGGTTCAGGTAGTATATAAACGAAAGTGCTCCAATCGGAACTGTTATTAAGAAAATCATTGTTGATGGTGATCAGCGATTCTGAATAGCTTGCCCCGCCATCGGTACTGTATTTAACCGACCAGTCGGGGTTTGGGGATTCTCTCCATCTCCTGACCTTAAAACCGAAAGAGATTATCGTTCCCCTTGAACAATAGGTTGCAGTCCATTGGGTGCCGGACTCATCACGCAGTCTCCAGGAATACATGCCCAGCGCACCTGGGTAACCATCTACTATGGACGTTCCTTGCCGTAATGCAGGACCTCCTGTAAATAACCAATTCCAGTCTTCATAAAGATGGTCGGTTTGGTATGATGTCAACGGCCCTGAACCGGCGGTCCATTTGTTGTCGTCATCAAAATCAATAATAGCTGAGGGAATTAATTCTTCGGGGATATGATCCGTAAGAGAGATATCGTCAATATTCAGTCTTCGGTCTACCGTTCCGGTTTCAGTAGCCCTCTTGATCCTGATGCGAACATCACCAGGTATGTTGACGGTTTCACTGAATGTTTGCACTTCATCGCTTGCCGGTGGTGTAAAATCATTGCCTGTTTGTGTCCAGGTACTGCCATTGTCGGTCGAATACTGCACCTTCCAGTCCACCTGGGGGTCAGTCCCAAACCGCCGGTATTTAAAGGAAATAGTGCCCAGACCATTGATCTTGTTCTCAAGCATGGTCATTGATGATGTACCATATCCCCTGAGACGGGCAGAACGTTCACCGTTCTTCCAGTCACTATCCGTACTTCCTATCAAAGCCTGGGTCATATCCCAGTCTTTTCCGCTGAGATTTACTGTTCCGGAGGCATAAGACCCCTTGGTTTCGCCATCACCTTCAAAATCTACAAAATAATCGTAAGTTTGCCCCCACACCGGCTTTATAAAAACGAAAAGCAAGGTGAACAAGAAAATGAAAGCTATATGCCGGTAATCATTTAGTATATGAAACATATAAACAATAAATAAAACAATTTTGCATATAAGCAAAAATATTAAAATCCAAGCAAAAAATTAAATAGTGGCATAAAATTTTATCAAGTTATTCAAACAATTATACTGCCAATTTGACTTGTTTTTCTAATGGCACAGTGATTGTGAAAAAAGGTACAGTTTTTTGAACGTTTAACGAACAAAAAAATAAAAATATGCAAAAAGGTAAGATTAACGTACAGACGGAGAACATTTTTCCTATCATAAAAAAGTTTCTTTACTCCGACCAGGAGATATTTTTGCGTGAATTGATATCCAATGCTGTTGATGCCACCCAAAAAATCAAAACTTTGGTATCTGCCGGGGATTATAAAGGAAAGTTGGGCGACTTATATATAGAAGTCAAGCTTGACCCTAAAGCAAAAACCTTAACGGTAAGTGATAATGGAATAGGTATGACGGCTGATGAGCTGGATAGATATATAAACCAGATAGCATTTTCGAGTGCCGAGGAGTGGATTGCCAAATATAAGGATAAGGACGAAGGCGGGATGATAGGGCATTTCGGGCTGGGATTTTATTCTTCTTTTATGGTGGCAAAAAAAGTTGAGATACATACCTTGTCTTATCGTAAGAATGCCAAACCGGTAAAATGGGAATGTAAGGGCACTCCGGAGTTTACGATTTCCGATTCTAAAAGAAAAAAGCGGGGCACTGATGTTGTACTTCATATCGCCGATGATTCACAGGAATTTCTTGAAGAGCAACGTATCCTGGATTTGTTGAAAAAATATTGCAAGTTTTTGCCTGTTGAAATTATTTTTGGCACTGAAAAGGAAACGAAAAAGGAGAAAGATAAGGAGGGTAAAGAAAAGGATATTACCGTTGAAAAGCCAAGGATAATAAATAACACCCGGCCTGCATGGACGCAGAAACCTGCCGGTCTTAAAGATGAGGATTATAAATCGTTTTACAGGGAATTATATCCGCTCTCTTTTGATGAGCCACTGTTTCATATACATCTGAACGTTGATTACCCTTTTAACCTTACCGGTATTTTATATTTTCCAAAAGTAAAACACAATCTTGAAGTACAAAAAGATAAGATACAGCTATACTGCAACCAGGTTTTCGTAACAGATTCCGTAGAAGATATTGTGCCCGATTTTCTCACGCTTTTGCACGGTGTTATTGACTCACCCGACATTCCTCTGAATGTTTCACGCAGCTTTTTACAAAACGACAGTAATGTGAAGAAGATTTCGGGGCATATAACAAAAAAAGTTGCCGACAAACTTGAGGAGCTTTTCAAAAATAATCGCAAAGATTTTGAAAAGAAATGGGACGATATCAAGATATTCATTCAATACGGAATGATAAGCGACGAAAAATTCCGCGAACGTGCAAAAAAGTTTTGCCTGCTTAAGAACGTTGATAAAAAGTATTTCACCATTGACGAATACAAAAGACACATAAGCACTAATCAAACTGATAAGGACAAAAAAGTCGTGCATATTTACAGCACTAATCCTGAGGAACAGCATAGTTATGTTGATGCGGCAAAAGAGCGGGGATATGACGTGCTATGGTTTGACACGCTTATTGACAGCCATTTTATAAATATGCTGGAAAGTGAATTTGAAAATATTTCGTTTGTGAGAGTTGATGCCGATGTTGTTGATAAACTTGTAAAAAAGGAAGAAGACCTGCCGTCAAAACTAAGCGATAAAGAAAAAGACAAACTTAAAGAGGATTTTGAAAAACTTGTTGATAAACAAAAATTCAACATAACTTTTGAAAATCTCAGTGAAGATGATATGCCGGTATCCATAACACAACCGGAGTTTATGCGGCGCATGAAAGATATGTCAGCTCTTGGCGGTATGAATTATATGGGCAATTTACCGGAAAATTATACACTGGTCGTAAACAGTAACCATCCGGTAATAACAAAATTGGCCAATGAAAAAGAAAATAGCAAAAAAGAAAATAATATCAATCAACTGATTGACCTTGCTATGTTGTCAAAAAACCTTCTTAAAGGCGAAAAGCTTACTTCGTTCATTAAAAGGAGCGTTGATCTTTTTTAAGGTGTGAAATTTGATATCTGAGGTGGGATATATCCATGGATAATCCTGAAGGGTATTTAAAACCTTTGTATTCCTTTGTATTCCTTTGTATTCCTTTGTATTCCTTTGTATTCCTTTGTATTCCTTTGTGTTAACCTTTTGTGGTACTTTTGTGGTAAAAAATTTAACCACGAGGACACGAAGAACGTTCACTAAGGTAATTTAAATCATTATCCCTGAGCGGTATAAATTTATTTATTACCCACAGAATAACTTAATAAAAATTTTATCGTTTTAAATCCTGGTAATGTGAATTCAATTAGTAAGTGCGACAAAAAATAATTAAAACAAGAAAACATCAAAAACATTTCTTTTTTTTTTAGCATAATTAATTATACATTTGCAGCCTTTATTAAAATCTGTTGTTATAGTTTTGGATCCATTAAAGAAATATAATATACCATTTGTGGGCTTGTCACTTGGAAATCACAGTTATCAGTTTGATATTGATGATTCCTTTTTTGACTGTTTTGAAAAAACCGAAGTAATGGAAGCCAGCATTAAATTCGAGTTGTTGATGGAAAAAACCGGTTCGATGTTGGTTTTGGATTTTAATATTTGGGGGAAAGTTAAGCTTGTTTGTGATCGCTGCTCTGATATTTACTGGCAGGATATAAATTCTACCGACAGGCTTTATATTAAATTTGGTGATTCTCATTATGAGCAGACGGAGCAGATCATTGTCATTTCTCAAAATGAGACACATTTTGATGTTTCACAATATGCTTATGAATTTATTCATTTGAATTTGCCTGCCAGGCGGATGCATCCGGGGGGCACACGAAAGGCTGATAATTGTGATCCTGAGGTTTTGCGAAAGCTTGACGAGTTAAAGGTTACGACAGATACGCAGGGAAAGCCGATAACCGGAGTTAAAGATCAATGGGAAGCATTGCGAACTTTAAAAAAAAACTAAAGTAATTATTCAACATTTTGAAATCGTTGAAAAACTTGAAGGAAATAGGTTCGGCAACCCGTTACCCGTTTACCCATATTAGAATTGTTAATAACTTTAAAGAGCTGAATAAATACATATTAATTTGATTTTGTTATGGCACATCCAAAAAGTAAAATTTCAAAAACCCGCAGGGATAAAAGAAGAACTCATTATAAAGCGAAAGAGCCGCCACTTGGCGCCTGTTTGAATTGCGGTGCAAGTAAGCTGATGCACCGGGTTTGCCCGGAATGTGGTTACTACAGAGGTAAAGCAGCAATTGAGAAGACCGAAGTTTCTTAATTATCATTAAATTAATGACCAATTAACTCTTATCAATACCCGGAAAAATGAAAATTGGCCTGGACGTTATGGGAGGAGATTATGCCCCCGATGCTGTTATTAAAGGTGCCATGCTGGCAGTTGAGGCAATTAACAAAAATGATTGCCTCGTATTAGTTGGTGATGAATCAATTATTAACAATAAGCTTGCCCGGGAAAAATTTAAATCTGACAAGTTTGAAATTGTTCATGCACCTGAGATCATTAAAATGGGAGAGCAACCTACAAGGGCTTTCACACAAAAACCCAAATCCAGCATTAATATTGGCTTCGGACTACTCAAAAGAAAACATATTGACTCTTTTGCCAGTGCGGGCAATACAGGAGCTATGCTTGTAGGAGCCATATATAGTATTAATACTATAAAGGGTATTATCAGGCCAGCTACAACCGCTATATTGCCAAAAGAAAGTGGTGGTGTCGGCATTTTGATAGATGTAGGAACCAATCCCGATTCAAAATCGGATGTATTATACCAGTTTGGACTGTTAGGATCTATTTATGCAGAGAGCGTTTATAATATTAAAAACCCTAAAGTCGCATTGCTTAATATCGGCGAAGAAGAAGATAAAGGAAATCTCTTATCGCAGTCAGCATACAGGTTGATGAAAGGTACAAAAGACTTTAACTTTACAGGTAATATAGAAAGCCGTGACCTGTTTAATGATAAGGCCGATGTAATAGTTTGTGACGGATTTGCCGGCAATATCGTTCTTAAGGGAGCCGAAGCTTTTTATAAATTGCTGGTTAAACGGGGAATAAGAGATAAATACTTCGACCGTTTCAATTACGAAAATTATGGCGGCACTCCAATTTTGGGTATTAACGGTTCGGTTATAGTAGGTCATGGAATATCAAATGAAATTGCCATAAAAAATATGATACTACTTTCGAAAGAAGTGCATGAGGCAAAAATTTCAACCAAAATTAAGTCTGCAATAAACGAATATACTAAATCAGGATATATGTAATTTTAAAACATCAGACACTAATTTAAGGATGAAAAAGATATGTCGAAAATAAGAGCGGCTATAACAGCAATAGATAGTTACCTGCCCAATTATATATTAACTAATCATGAGCTGGAGCAAATGGTTGACACTTCAGAAGAGTGGATTACCACACGTACGGGTATTAAGACACGTCATATTTTGAAAGGCACCGGCAAAGGCACTTCCGATATGGGTACTAAAGCTGTCGACAGATTGCTCAAAAAGCGAGGTATAAAACCCGGCGAGGTTGACCTGCTTCTTTGTTGTACAGTTACCCCCGACATGATGTTTCCTGCTACGGCAAATATTATCAGCGATAATATCGGTATCAAAAATGCCTTTAGCTATGATATAAATGCTGCATGTTCGGGTTTTCTTTATACACTTGGCACCGCTGCCTTGTTTGTTGAGTCGGGCAAATACAATAAAGTAGTGATTGTAGGTGCCGACAAGATGTCTTCAATCATTGATTTCACCGATCGTCAAACATGTGTGTTGTTTGGTGACGGGGCTTCTGCCATATTGCTTGAGCCGACAACCGAAAATGTTGGAGTAATGGACCATATATTTCAATCGGATGGTTCCGGCAAAATACATCTTCATATGAAAGCAGGCGGGTCGGTCAAACCTCCTTCACATGAAACTGTTGAAGCCCGCGAACACTATGTTTACCAGGAAGGGAAAGCCGTTTACAAATTTGCCGTTGCAAATATGGCTGATGTATCTGTTGAAATAATGAAAAGAAACAATCTCTCCTCCGAGAATATATCATATCTTGTGCCTCATCAGGCTAATATGCGTATTATTGAATCTGTGGGAAAAAGAATGGGCCTTGACAAAAAACAGATAATGATAAATATAGAACGCTATGGAAATACTACCAATGCCACTATTCCACTGTGTCTTTGGGATTATGAGAAACAGCTTAAAAAAGGTGATAACTTAATCCTTTCCGCATTTGGCGGTGGCTTCACGTGGGGCGCTATCTGGCTCAAATGGGCGTATGATCCCGATGTATAGCTTTTTAGGTTTGATAATTTTAACAAGTTGTAAGGCAACCTGAAAGAACAGTCAAGGCATTCAACTTTAACAACAAAAAACGCCAAACAAAGATTTACTCAACATATCATTTATTCCTTATTCTTGCTGTCTATCCAGATTGTTACAGGGCCGTCATTTATCAGGCCAACTCTCATATATGCGCCGAATTCACCGGAACGAACGGCCAGGCCGGAAGCCTCTTCCAGCTTGCCGACAAACTTTTCATACATTGGTATCGCTGTATCGGGCTTGGCAGCACGTATATATGATGGACGGTTACCCTTTTTTGTGCTGGCATGTAATGTAAACTGGCTTACAACCAGCATTTCGCCATCCACATCTTTCACGGAAAGGTTCATTACCCCACGGTCGTCATTGAAAACCCTCAACCTGGATATCTTTCCTGCCAACCATTCAATATCATCGCTGCCGTCCGCCTCTTCAATACCAAGAAATACAAGCAACCCTTTTCCGATTGATGCAACATTCTCATTTTCAATAATAACCGATGCTTTCTCTACTTTTTGAATTAGTGCTCTCATAGTATTTATTGCTTATTTATCTGCGATTGTCATCTTCTTCAAGCATACTAAGGTAACTCAAATAACGCGAATAATGTATATTACCTGCTTCTACCTCTTCCCTTATCCTGCAACCGGGCTCATGTACATGTATGCAATTGTCGAATTTACACTCATTGAAATGAGCCCTCATTTCAGGGAAATAATGCGATAACTCCCATGCCTCGAAATCCAATAGCCCGAACTCTTTTATACCGGGTGTGTCTATGATATTTCCAAGGTTCTTAAGCCGAAACATCTCCGCAAAAGTTGTTGTATGTTTTCCTTTTTTATGAGCTTTTGAAATTGGGCTGACTTTCAGGTTTAAAGAAGGGTCAACAGCATTGATCAAAGTTGATTTTCCCGTTCCTGATAATCCTGACAACAAGGATGTCTTATCACTAAGAAGCTGTTTAAACTTATCAAGGTTTGTGCTTTCGGTAGCGGATACAAAACAACATTTATATCCCAGCGGTTCATAAATAGCTTTCAGCTCTTCAAGCGTCCTCTTCTGTTCGGAAGTATAGATATCATACTTGTTGAATATTATGGATGCCGGAATGGTGTATGCTTCAATTGTTACAAGATACCTGTCAATAAAGCCTGCGGAGGTGCGGGGCTCTGCCAGGGTTACAATAAGCAAAGCCTGGTCAATGTTGGCGGCTATAATGTGTTTTTGCTTCGAAAGGCGGGTAGCTTTTCTTACAACATAATTCTTGCGGTCTAAAAGCTCAGTTATTACTCCCGTTTCTTCATTCGGGTTAATATCAAAATTTACCCTGTCGCCGACAGCAACAGGGTTTGTTGACTTAACACCACTCATTCTGAATTTGCCCCGCAATTTGCACTGAACCTGATTGCCGCCTTCATACAACACGGTGTACCAGCTTCCGGTTGATTTTTTTACTATACCCTCCATGATCAATTAATGTCTGTCTGTTAAATATAATAACGCTGAAAATCGCAAAACCATGCCCTTTGTGTTCGTGCTTTCCTTTGTCTTCCTCGTAGTAAAAGATTTAACCAAGAGGACACGAAGGTTATATTATCACGCAATTTAATCTTATTATAAATTCTTCTGATCTTCAAAACCTTCAAGGGTTAAATCATTAAACTAAAACCGTTAAATTTAAATCATTGACCAATTGCAAAATAGAAACTATTTGTTTTCGTTTGCTAAAATGTATTATTTTAGTGAAAAATACAAAAAAATAAAATGTCCGTAAAAGTAGAAAACATTTACAAACTTTATGGTAAGCAGAAAGCTTTAAATGATGTTTCATTTGATATAAAGCCGGGTGAAATAGTTGGTTTGCTTGGCCCAAACGGGGCGGGAAAGACGACCATGCAGAAGATACTGACTTGTTTCATTCCGCCAACATCGGGCAGGGCTGTGGTTTGCGGTCATGACGTGATGGTGGCGCCCCTGGCGGTAAGAAAGAAAGTCGGATATCTTCCCGAAACCAATCCTTTATATCTTGACATGTACGTGAGGGAGTATTTGAAATTCATGGCAGATATTCACAAGCTCGGTAAAAATTCCAAAAAACGTATTGAGAAGATGATAGAGGTCACCGGTCTTGGCCCGGAACAGCACAAAAAGCTGGGCGCATTATCAAAAGGCTACCGTCAAAGAGCCGGTTTGGCACAAGCCCTGATACATGACCCCGATGTTTTGATCTTTGACGAGCCTACTTCAGGCCTGGACCCAAACCAGCTCATGGAGATCCGCAAACTGGTAGTAAAAGCAGGGCAAAAAAAAACCGTCATCCTGTCAACACATATCATGCAGGAAGTAGAAGCCGTTTGCGGCCGCGTTATCATTATACATAACGGCAAAATAATTGCCGACGCCCCAACCCCAGAACTGCACATAATGAACCAGGCAAAAAAGATAATCAGTGTTGAGTTTGACGGGGAAATACCAGGAGAAGAACTGAAAAAAATCGAAGGCGTTAAGGAAGTAACCAAAGAAAAGGAAAAAACATATAAAATATTTGTAGCCGGTGAAACAGACCTCCGTCCGAAAATATTCAACTTTGCCGTTGAAAAAAAACGTGTTATTCTGTCAATAAAGCTAGAAGAGCAATCACTTGAAGAAATATTCAGAACGCTTACTTCGGTAAAGAATGAGGATAGTGTTATTAATTAAAACATTAAGACCACTCTAAAAAGTTTTTTCAGACACAATGACAGCAAGAAAAACAAAACGTAAAGAATTACTTACCAAATTCTTAGTGCATCTTGAGTCTTTGAGTCTTCGTGGCATAAAAAAATATTACTTACAACTGTTTCGCAGAGTTTTTTAATAACCTCTTTGTTTATAAGGTAAATTCGATTATAAAAAATTACCGGCAAAAGGATCACCTGTAATACCCGCTCCGTATAATTTCATCATAAACTTTTCCGGGCAGCATGTATTTCGGGTCTTTTCCTTCGGCAATGATTTTGCGGATGAAGGATGAAGATATTTCCATGACAGGCGCAGCCTTCAAATGCATTTTGGGGTGCCGGAGAAAACGGCTGTCAGAGAAACCGGGCCGGGGATATACATAAATATCAACCATCTCCATAATCTCTTCATAATTTTTCCACTTGTCAAACTCATCAAGATTGTCCGAACCGATTATAAGCACAAAATCTTTTCCGGGATATTTGGAGATCAAAAACTTAAGGGTTTTATGGGTATATGACGGTTGCTCCATGTTAAATTCAATATCCGTAGCTTCAAAACGTGTGTCATGGTCTGTTGCCAGCCTTACAAGACCGAGTCTCTTTTTTTCATCAAGCAGGTTTTCACTGACCTTAAAGGGGTTTTGAGGTGAAACCACTAACCATATTTTTTCTATTTCGGTAAATTGAACGAAAAAATCTGCAATGATAAGATGGCCGATGTGTACGGGGTTGAATGACCCGAAAAACAGCCCTGTTTTATTTTGAGAACGTTTGCTCATGATTGTCTTTTTAACTGTTTGTTTTTGATGAAGCCTTCAACAAGTTCCGATGCTTCATTTACGGCACGGTCAATACTATCATTGACAATTTGGGTATCAAACTCACCTGCAAATGACATTTCATATTCGGCTTTTTCAAGTCGTTTTTTCAGTGATTCCGGTGTTTCCGTACTCCTCTTTTTTAATCTTTCCCGCAAGGTCTCCAGGCTGGGAGGTTTAACAAAAAGTGCCAGCGAATTCGCAGGGTATTGCTTTTTGATATTTATGCCCCCCTTCACATCCACATCGAAGATGATATGTTTTCCTTTTGACCATATTCTCTCAAGCTCGCTCTTCAGGGTTCCGTAAAAGCTCCCGGGGTACACCTCTTCCCATTCGAGAAATTTATCATGTTCGATCTCTGATCTGAATTGTTCCGGCGTCATGAAGTAGTAATCTTTCCCGTCAATTTCGTTTTTCCTTATGGGGCGGCTGCACGCGGATACAGAAAACTCCAACTGCGGAAACCTTACAAGTATCCCTCTGACTATTGTTGTTTTCCCTGCCCCTGAAGGAGCCGAAACGATTATCATTTTACCGGGCTTCATTTATATAACATTTTGATGTCCTGGGCAAAATTTAAAAAAAGCTTCATCATAATAAAATTTGTTTTAATTTGTATGATGGAACCCTCATTTTGCTTATTTTATTATGTTGTTTTTGTGTTTTTTGAAACATGAGGGTTTCATAATATACAATCACAGGACATTAAAAAGCTGTTCTTTGATTTTCTCCAATTCCTCTTTCATTTGTATTACTATCTTTTGAATATCTGCATCAAAAGCCTTCGCGCCAAGGGTGTTTATCTCCCTGCCCATTTCCTGTGCAATAAAACCGAGCTTTTTGCCAATATCCGAATCAGCAAGATTGAGAGTTTCCGAAAAATAATCTATATGTTTTGATAGTCTTACTTTTTCTTCGTTAATGTCAAACTTTTCAAGATAATATATCAATTCCTGCTCCAGGCGATTTTTGTCATATTCAAAATCGAGTTCTGCGAGGCTTTTGCGCATTTTTTCTTTTATAATATCAATACGTTGTTTTTCATCGGGCCTGATTTGCTTTAAAAGCTCCGAGATACTTTTTATCCTGATATTAAGGTCTGCTTCCATATGCTTTCCATCAGAGAGGCGATATTTATCAGTGTTTTTCAGCGCTTCTCCCAGGCTGTTTTTCAATTCGTTCCATTCCTCCGTGCCAGGTTCTTCATTTTGCGTTTTAAGAATGTCGGGCAGGCGTATGATAGCGGGGAACAAATTTTGGCTCTCTTTGACCCCAAGCTCATCCGACAGCTCTTTGAGCTCGCGGTAGTATTTTTTAAAAAGATGTTTGTTTAAAAAGTAATCGGTCTGTTTTTCAGAATAATCTTCTGTAATAGCAATCTCTATTTTGCCACGCACGAGAATTTGCGAAACAAGTTTCCTGAAATCAGGCTCCTTTTCCCTGTAAACCTGCGGAATCCTGAAAGTAATATCAAGATACTTACTGTTGAGTGCCCTCACCTCGATCTGTAAATTCTTGTGCTTTAGCCGGCATTGGGCTTTTCCATATCCGGTCATTGACTTTATCATATCTTATATTTTGTACAATCTAAATACAAACCTACACAATTTTTTGGATTTTTGTTTATTATAAATTTGAACCCACTATAAAAAGTCCAAAACTATTGTTTTCCTTGTCTCATGCTGCGCTAAATGGTTTGTTTTTGACTTTATGGTCGGAAATAGAAAAAAAACTTTATTTTTGTGCCTGTTCTTGAACTATAAACAGCAGGTGTATGAATTTCACTTACGCAAAAATTATTTTTTTATTCATTTTTGTTTTCTCATTTACGCCGGCACATGGTCAGCGTTTCAGTGCCGGCCTTGAGGCCGGTGCGACGGCAACAAAGATTTCAGGCGACATGGATACCCGGGGAGGCAGGTTGCGCCTTGGTGCATATGGTTCTATTTTTACAAATTATCCGGTATCGGATTATTCTTACTGGCAGTTGGAGCTGATGTACATTCAAAAAGGCAGCCGGGCATTTGTTCCCGTATCGGATGATGACCCCGTGGGCCGTGATTACAAGCTGGATTTACATTATGTTGAAATACCCGTTGTTTATAAGCTTGAATTGTCTGAAATTACAGGAATTACCTATGTTGAAAAGCTGACGTTCGAAGCGGGCTTGTCTTTTTCAAAAGTTATAGGGCATTATGAGGAGAATTTTGGCAACGATATAACCAATAAAACAGCTGAAGAAAAACCTTTTAACTGGGGTGAGCTTAATATTTTAGCCGGATTATATTATCCATTGTACGAAAACTTCAGCTTTCATTTTCGTTTTTCACAAGGAGTTACTCCTGTGCGTCCGCATAGAACCGAAAAAACTTCTGCCGGCACCCTCTGGCAACGCATTAACCAGTTTGGTCAATACAATACCGCCTTTACCTTTGGATTTTCCTATACTATTTTTGCAATACCTGAAGCATCGGTAAGCAATAATTAGTGTCTGTCTATAATGTCAAACTTTTTTGATTAACGAATATCTATTAACGATTTTTGATTTTAGAAGTTGAGAGAAAATCAGGTGATTATGCCAAACTTCGTAAATCGTAAATTGTTAATCCTTGCTTGCCCCGCCTGCCCCGTAGCGAAGCGTACCGGGGTTCTTAAATCAATTATTTCTCAAATGAATGACATTACAGACAAACTCTATTTAGTATTTGACTATAAACTGAGAACTACTGTCATGCCCGTCATAATATTTATCAGCTAAAAAAATGGATAATATAGATATAGTGCGTATAACAAGAGGTTTATTGGGTTCCGGATGTAAAAAAGCCACATAAGAATAAATCTACATGCGGCTTTTACCAAGCTCCCCCTCTTGGACTCGAACCAAGGACCCTCTGATTAACAGTTAAAGAATTATATGAAAAAGGCAAAACCCAAAAAGACATTTCAAAAGAATTAGATATAAGTCAAGCAACCGTGAGCAGATATTTGAAAAAATATTCATTATTCATACCCTTAGTGAGTGAATAATGAATATTCAGTGAACATTCAATGAGTAATATTGTAATTCAGATTGTTACAATGCTTTATGAATATTCAATAATAAAATTGAGTGAATAAGTTATTAAGAGTTATGCTAAATGAATATAAATATGCTTTAGACAAATCCTCAAAAAAATTTTATGGCCCCAATTGCAGTAAAAAACGATTTGTCAGATATATTGACACAGAAACTAATCAATACATGCCGGTGGAGTTTGGCAGGTGTGATAGGGAAATTAAATGCGCATATCACAAAAAGCCCGGTAAAATTTCAAATCTTGAAATAATTAAACCAAAACCATACAAGGAAAATACTTCTTTTGTAAATAAGAACATATTCATACAATCGCTACAAATTAAAAAGGACATACAACAACTATCAGAAAATAATAATTTCATAAAATACCTTATAAGCATCTTTGGCGAAGAAAAAACGTCCGAACTTATTTCTCTTTATTATATCGGAACCTCAAAACACTGGCAAGGTGCAACAGTGTTTTACCAAATTGATTTTAGAAAAAGGATCAGAGCCGGAAAAATCATATTATATGATGCTAAGAGCGGAAAAAGGATAAAAGAACCAATAAGTTATGTTGCCTGGTTACACTCTGCAATGAAGTTGAAAGATTATAACTTGAAACAATGTTTGTTCGGGGAGCACCTCATCTTAAAAGGTAATAAACCTATTGCCATTGTGGAATCCGAAAAAACAGCAATAATTGCAAGTGCTTATTTTCCTCAATATACGTGGTTAGCAACCGGTGGAATCCAAAACTTCAACAACAGGATATTACAAGCTCTGAATAGTTATAAAGTAGTTCTTTTCCCTGATGCCGGAGCCTATAATACATGGAAATTACGATCATAAAAAATCAACTTTCCTGTTTATGTAAGTGATTTGCTGGAAAGAAAAGCATCAAAAGAAGAGAAAGTAGCCGGTATTGATTTAGCCGATTATTTAACGCTGTTTGATTGGCGGGAATTTATTGAGCCGAAAAAAGACACTGCTATTTTTTCAACTTCAACGCAACCACTGAAAGAAGATCAACAAAAAGATGAAACATGGAATATTGCAGAGTTAGAACATTTTTTCAAGAGTAATAATCTGCCTAAAACATTTAAACCAAGCAGCTTTGAATATATTTATTGCGTGAAGACATTTGTTAAAAGTCATCTGAAAATTGTCAAGAGAAATAACGGCGTGAAAACATATAAACCATACCTTGAAAGATTGATTAACTTGCGAGAAATGCTAAAAAAAGAGCAGAATTTGAACAAAAAACTATCATAAACATAATGATAATAGTATAAAGGCAATAAAATAACATGCAAAATGATGCCCAAAATATATGAATATTGATTTTATAAGTATTAATTGTAATTAAGATTAATGAAAATTTACGGATAGCAAGGTCAGATAACATTATCATATGCTTATCAGTGCTGTTGTGCCATTCATTGCGGAGCCGCTCAGACAAAGCTTTATTAGCCTGACAAACAGAAATGAAATTCCGCAAGACCTGAGTGGGTTTAAAAAGACATTCGATTCGGTTCTTAAAGACTTGCCAGATGAATTTAAATTGGATTTATTGCAGGCAGCTAAATCATTTTATAATAAAAAAGATGAGTCGGCTCCTAAAAGTCAAAAACGCTATTTTTTCGAAAAATTCCGTATTAAAACTAAAAAACAATGAAAACATATATTTTGGTTGTTTTAACAGGTCATGATTTAATTCTTTATCAAATACCCTTTGTGCGTGCTATACCCGGTTGATTCAACCGAATAGATATAAACGCCGGGCTGCAGTTGTGAAAGGTCAAAGGCGGAGGAATTGCCGCTTATTTTGCTTTTGAAGACCTTGCTGCCTTTTACCGTATAAATGGTAAAGACAGCTTCGCCACCAAGCCGGCTGTGCTTGACGGTTACAATGCCGGTAAACGGGTTCGGA
>PWZB01000076.1 GCA_003567625.1 Bacteroidales bacterium
AGAGTCTTGGTGGCATAAAAGAAATATAAATAGTACCACCGAAACCATCAATTTTAATAAAATTGTTATCAATATTGATATTCATGAGTTTCAAAAGATTTTAATCGGACAGTAGTGATTATTTAATTGTCTACTTGTTTTAATTTTCTGTAAATATTATTTTTGAAGTCAATTTTAAAAATAAATATTAAAGGGTTTAAAAAATTATGAGAATTAAAACATTTGCATTCAATCCTTTCCAGGTTAATACTTATTTATTGTATGATGATTCGGGCCGGTGTGTCATTATTGACCCCGCTTGTTATGAAGATCCGGAAAAGCGTGTATTGTCCGATTTTATAAAAAAAGAAAAATTAAATCCGGTACTGGCATTAAACACCCATTGTCATATTGATCATATTCTCGGCAATAATTTTGTTACCAGGGAATTTGCCGTTCCTTTAAAAGTACATAAAGGTTCATTGATGTTTATTAAAAACGGAAAAGAATATGCGCTGTCATTTGGTTTTGAAGTTGAAGAAATAGTTAAACCAAACGGATTTTTAGAAGATGGTGATATTATTGAATTTGGCAGGCAACAACTTAAAGTTATATATACACCGGGTCATGCCGATGGAAGCGTATGTTTTTATCATCAGGATGAAGGTTTTTTATTTTGTGGTGATGTATTATTTAAAGCCGGTATAGGAAGAACCGATTTGCCAACCGGTAATTATGATATGCTCATCCGTAACATTAATGAAAAACTCCTGGTTTTACCCGAAGATGTGATAGTTTATCCCGGCCATGGTCCTGAAACAACTATTGGCATGGAAAAAAGGAGCAATCCTTTCATTTCGTGAATGGATTGTTATGATTTTAAATCCGAAATCCCAAAAAGGCAGGCTCCAGTCTGCAGTCTCCAGTTTCCAGTCTACAGTCTGCAGTCTGCAGTCGGAAGTCAACATTTATATCCATATTTTCAATTTTCCATAAACATAACTGATTACCAAATACCGATTAGCTCTCATCATTCGTTACCCGTTACCCTAAACTATAGTTTATTAATTAATCAGGTAATATGTTTTCTTACAAATTCAACAATGTCATTTTCATTTATATCTTTCATACATTTAAAATGTTTTTTCGGACATTTTTTGTATCCGATTTTGCTGCATGGACGGCATGAAAGATCTTTTATTTCAACAATTTTTGAAATTTCTGCCGGGGTGTCAACCGGGAAAACAGGATACATGCCAAAACCGGGTACCGTATTGCCCCAGATTGATACAATGGGTTTTCTGAATGCTGCCGCGATATGCATCAGGCCGGTGTCGTGAGTTATGATCGCTTTGGCTTGTCTGATTATGGAAGCCGATTGATTCAATGAATACTTGCCGCAACCATTAAAAACGTTTTGCCCGCACACCGACGCTATTTGATTGCCATCGAACCCATCTTCTTTTCCACCCATAATAAATACAGGGCAGTCTGTTTTGTTGCATATTGAAATGATTTTTTCGACAGGCATTTTTTTGGTATAGTGCTTTCCGCCGATAACAAAAGCTACATAACCTTTTTGAAAATTCTCGGGAAGTTCTTTTATATCAATTTCATCAGATTTTGTGTAAAAATAGTCGAGCCCTTTACCATCATACTCAACGTCAAGAAACCCCGCAGTTTGCATATACCGGTCAACTATATGTACATCAGGGAGGTAGTTGATTTTGAAGTTTACCAGCAACCATTTTTGAATATTGAGTTTATAGAAAGAATGTGCGGGCTTTCGCAGCACAAGCTTTACAAAAGCCGAACGAAGGCTGTTGTGAAGGTCGATAATGTGATCATAATTTTGATTTTTTAATTCAGGTATGATATCGCGCAACTTCTCTTTCATTGTTATTATTCTGTCTATGTGTGGATTAGCCTCTATAACTGAACTGAATTTATCTTTGGTGAGATAATGAATTTCAACATTGCCGCCCAGTTGTTTCCTGATACATCTTATCACGGGGGATGTAAGCACTATGTCGCCAATTGAGCTGAAACGTATTATTAGGATTTTGGTTTTCATGTGTTTATGTTTTGCTAAAGGGTGACGGGTAACATGATTTATAATTCCTCGAACCGGACATAAATAGATTGTTCTTCAGTAAAGTCGTAAAGCGTAAGTTTTCTTATTTCATAAAATCCTCTCCAATAGTTATATAGAGCCATAAGGTAATTTTGTGTTGCACGGTCTTTTTCCTGCCAGGCTATATTAAGGTCTAAAATGCCGATATTTCCTATCAGGAATCTTTGCCTGGTGACTTCATATCTTTTATTAGCAATTGTATCGGCTTTGGCAGCTATTTCAAGCTGGTTTTCTAGTCTGTTGAACTCCAGCACTCTGAGGTATATTTCATATTCAAAGTCGGTAAGGGCTTGTTGAACGTTTGTGTTGACAAGCTCCCTGTTTGATTCAGCCATTTTGACCTTACCTTTCGATACGCCCCAATCCACGATAGGTATCCGTATCCCGAAGACAAGTTGTTGCCTGTCAAGGGGTGATGAGTATGCATCTGAGAATTCATCGGCGCTTTGTGTTAATCCGTAAAGCGCATAAAGATTTGCGTTAAACCGGCTGTCAGCCCTGGCTCTATGAACTTCGCTTTCAGCTTCAATCTTTTGCCTGTCAAAAGCAAGAAGATCGGGGCGGTTTGATTTTGCATACTCCAATGCCTCTTGTGGATTGACTTTCAAATCGGGTATATCTTTTGGTGGTACTAATACAATTTCTTCATCACCTTCCATTCCAAGATATGACCTGAACCTGAATAATGCTGCTTCACGATTTATTTCAGACTGTTCAAGGGCTGAAAGAGAATTAAGATAATTGAGCTCCATCTGCAACAATTCATTTTCAGCTATACGGCCAAGTGCATAACGGCCTTTGGCTATCTGATATAGAGTATCGTTGTTGTTGAGGTCGGTTTTATTGATTTCAACATTGATCTGAGCCATTAATAAATCAAAAAACAGGCTCGTAGCTCTTAAGGAAATGTCTTCCAGGTTTTCGATATACCTTTGGCGTGCCTCCTGGTAACGGACAGGTTCTATTTTGCGTTCCCAGCGGTAAGGGTTGTAAGCAAATATGGGTTGTTGTAATCCGATATTGACCGGCGTTGACAGGTAGGAAGTTACTATTTCATCGTCTTTGATCAGGTCAATACGCTGAAGCCCTGAATTGACAAAAATCTGACCACCCGTCAGCCCGATTGTTTGTGTTACTGAAAGATTTGAAGAAGATGTGGCAAGGCTCCTTTGTATAAAAGCATCGCTTCCGTCGGGCAATGTTATTGCCGAAATTGAACGGTCAAGGCTTGGAAGGGTGGCATCAAAAGTAAGATGTGGTAGATAACCCGCCTGAAATGACCTGTATTGCCAGTAACTGCCACGATATCTATGCCTGGCTGCCATAGCATCGGGCGAATCTTCGCGTGCCTTTTTTATCACCTCCTCCAAGGTGAAATGCTTTACCGGTTGAGCAGCAAAAGTGTTAATATGAAAAATAAATAAAATACCGATAATTAAGTGAAATGATTTCATCTGTTTATATATTATTTTATGTTATTACTTTTGAAAATCTTGTTTTTTGGCAAAACTTTTAAAATAAAGCGGGTACTGCTTAAATATCGAACACTGATTAAAGAATTGCAATTTAAGAACTTATAAAACTACAAAAATCTATCTTTTTCACTCGTCACGGGTATTGTAAATTTTGAATTTTAACAATTTGATATTATGTAAAAAATGCATTAAGCTGGTTTTAATAACCCCAAGCCCGTAAATAATACTATCTCTAAAATTAATAGATGAAGCTTCAGGAAAATATTTTGCAGGGCAGGATATTTCTCCTATTTCATAGCCTGCCATAAACACCTGGCTGATGATCTGATTGTCAAATATGAACCCGTTGGAGTTTTCATGGTAATTGATTTTATTCAGCACTTTTGCCGAAAAAGCCCGATAACCCGAGTGATATTCAGATAATTTTTGGTTAAGAAGTATGTTTTGTAAAAAAGTCAGCGCGCGGTTGGCAATATATTTGTAAATCGGCATACCACCTTTGCGTGCACCTTTTCCTAAAATTCTTGAACCGATTATAACCGGATAAACGTCGTTAACGATTAAATATGACATGGCAGGAATTAACTTTGGCGTGTATTGATAATCAGGATGAAGCATTATAACAATGTCGGCTTTTAGCGTATTTATTGCATAATCATAACATGTCTTTTGATTGCCGCCATAACCAAGATTAGTTGCATGACATAAAATATGTTTTATTCCCAGGGTTTTTGCAATTTCTACTGTATTATCATTACTTGCATCATCCACAACAACAACATCATCTACTATATTTTCCGGAATACTCCGGTAGGTTTCTTTTAAAGTAAGTGCAGCATTATATGCAGGCATTACCACAGCTATTTTTTTACCATATAGCATATTGACCTGATGAAATACGATTTGCTTTTATTATTTATTCTTTGCGGTATTTGTTCGATATTTTTTCTGTGCAAAGATATTTTATTCCTGGCCTTTTACTCTGTTTTTCCTGTAAAATTATTCATTATCGTCATAACCTTAAAAAAATTTTTCCGGTAAATATTAACTCCCGAAATTGTTTTCGTAATTTAGCATAAATTTCAAAAAGTGATAACACCCGATACTGTATCAAAGATATTTGAGACTGCCCGCATAGATGAGGTAGTCGGTGAATTCGTTAAATTGAAGCGCAGGGGCGTTAATCTTGTTGGCCTCTGTCCGTTTCATGATGAGAAGACTCCCTCTTTTTCGGTATCACCTGCAAGGGGTATATATAAGTGTTTTGGTTGCGGGAAAGGTGGTAATGCAGTCAATTTTCTTATGGAGCATGAGCATTTTACATATCCCGAAGCCCTGCGTTACCTGGCAAAAAAGTATAATATTGAAATTGAGGAAAAAGAGTTGTCCGAAGAGGATAAAAAAGAGCAGAGCGAAAAAGAAACACTTTTTTTGCTTTCATCATTTGCGCAAAAATATTTTCATGAAACATTAATTCAGTCCGAAGAGGGAAAAGCCATAGGATTAACATATTTCAAAGAGCGCGGTTTCAGTAAAGAAATAATAATCAAATTCGGGCTTGGCTATTGTCCTGCCAAATGGGATCATTTTACCAGGCATGCACTGAACAACGGTTATAAAAAAGAGCATCTGACAAAAACCAGTCTTTCCAAATCGAAAGACCACCAACTGTATGACACGTTTCGCGGCAGGATAGTCTTCCCTGTGCATAATCTTTCGGGGCGTGTACTTGGATTTGGTGCACGCATACTGACATCCGATCCAAAAAAGCCAAAATATATCAATTCGGCAGAATCAGAAATTTACAAGAAAAGTAAAATTCTGTATGGCATTTATTTTGCAAAAAGCAGTATCATTTCCAGCGATAATTGTTATATCACCGAAGGTTATACAGATGTGATCTCCCTTCACCAGGCAGGGATAGAAAATGTTGTAGCTTCCTCGGGTACGTCGCTGACCGTAGATCAAATCAGGCTGATCAGGCGTTATACCAATAATATCACTTTGTTGTTTGATGGAGATCCGGCCGGTGTTAAAGCAGCTTTCAGAGGTGTTGACCTGGTATTGGAACAGGGGCTTAATGTGAAAATAGTATTGTTTGCCGAAGGTGAAGACCCCGACAGCTTTTGCCGGAATAACAGACCCGCCGATATCAAAAAATTTGTTGATGAAAATAGTTATGACTTTATTTCCTTTAAGACTAACCTGTTGCTGGAAGAAACCGGAAATGACCCTGTAAAAAAAGCCGGACTAATCAAAGAAATTGCTTCAACCATTGCTTTAATACCCGATAATATTGCACGTACTCTTTATATACAAAAGTGCAGTAAACTTATGAATATCGAAGAGAAATGGTTATTTGCCGAGATAAACAAAATCAGAAGACAAAAATTTCATAAAGAAAGATTGAAAAAATCGGCAGAAGAAGCAGAATTACCTAGATCAGCTCTACCGGATGAGCAGAAAAAGGATGTGGAACTACAACCAGCTGATTCCGTTGAATTTAAAGAAAAGGAACTTATCCGTGTGATGCTTGCCTATGGGCATAAAGATATTATGCTTGATGCCGTCAATGAAGATAATCGCCCGGTTGTAGTACCCTTCAATGTTCTGAGAGTATTGGTTGAAGATATTGAAAGCGAAGGACTTGTTCTGGAAACTCCCGTTTGCCGCAAAATATTTGAAGAACTTAAAAGTGTTTACTACAACCAAAAAGAGTTGAATGAACAATTATTTTTTAACCATGATGATGATAAAATCCGTAAACTTGCCGTTGAACTGCTTACAACGCCATACAGCCTGAGCGAAAACTGGGAAAACAAAAAGAGAATTTCCGTTTCTACCGAAGAGGATAACCTGAAAAAAACTGTTTTTGATGTTTTGTATAATTTTAAGCTGTTAAAACTTGATAAGATGATACAGGAAAACTTAGAAAAACAAAACAATGAAGAAGATCCTGTAAAAAAGATGGAATATCAAAAGATATTCAAAAACCTAAAAGAAAAACGGAATCATTTTGACAGAGAGTTGGGCCGGGTTGTAATAAAGTAATAACCGAATCGCTATTCCTGGTTATCCGAAGTATGCCATTCGGCACAGGCTGCAGGAGTTTCATAGAGTTTCAGGCTGTGTAATTTAATGTGTTTTGGCAATTTACTTTTTATCCTGTTGGCAAAATCGGCTACCATATTTTCGCATGTTGGCTGATAGGGTAATGGTATGGTTTTACCCGGCAGTTTGACGGTTTCACTTTGTTTGAACAAGGGTATATTTTCATTGACAATGAGCGAATGGTCAAAAGGCTTTATTATCAATTCGTTGATAATGGTTTTCAGTTCCGAGAAATCCAGTACCATACCGTATTTAGGATTGCTAACATCGTTAACAGGCATGCCTGATACCGTAACGAATAATTGGTAGTTGTGACCGTGAATATTTTTACATTTCCCGTCATGCCCCCACAACACATGAGCGGCTTCAAAACCGAATTGCTTTGTTATACGTATGACCGGAGATTTTTTCATCTTTGTGTTTTTTGGTAATGTGTAACGGGAACTCAAAGCTTGTATTGAACAAAGTGAAATAACTCTAAGAATAAAGTGAAAATTATCAGTTCTTTGTGTTTCTCGGTGTTTTTGAGTCACTTCGACAAGCTCAGTGCAAGCTTTGTGACTAAAATTAATAAAAACTTATAATCCCTTAATTATTTTATGTTTTGTAATGACTGATATTAGGAAAAAGCATCATTTTTTAAATTTTTAACCGGACACCAGTAAATTATTTCATAGCTTAAAATCGGATTGTGTAATTATATGTCTTTGTTTTTGAGCCGTGGCTGTCTGAACTTTCCGGCTTCTCAGTTTTTCCGCTTGATTTATAAGTATATTGGTATTTCTTCTTTGTTTTTTTTGGCAACCGGAATGGTATTTTTATCCGGTTTTTGGTTTTTACCCTAACACCCCTGTTATTAACAGCCTGGTATTTTAAAAGATGTACCAACCTTAATGCCTCTTCATCGCACCCATATCCTAATCCTTTTTCAACTTTTGACTCTACAACATCTCCCATGGAGTTGACTTTATATCTTATAATGACATCGCCTTCAACTTTATTTTCAAGAGCTTCCTCCGGATATTCCATGTTTTCGGAAAAGAACTCCTTTAGTAATTCCCTGCCACCACCAAGGCGTGGCAGCTTTAAAAATTTTTTCTTTCTGCCCTTTTTTTTCATAATAACAATATTTATTTTTTAAGGCATGACAAAACTCCTTTAATCCTGGTTCTCCTAAGTTTGTGTATCAAAAAACATAAAGTGTTTCATAGCAAATAATTATTGCTTAAACATTGGAGGTTTTTTTAAAATCTCAAATGTTTATTATCAGTATCTTAATTTAATGTTTTGTCAAGGCAAAACTCAGCTTGAAATATCAGCTTGTCTTCATGTTGGAGGCAATATTCCAGGGTTTTCATATCTTCCGATAATGTTAGTGCCCATTCGTGCCCGGGAGCATTTTCAAGCAGTTCCATTGTATAATCATCCGGCGGAAAAAATTGTGATAACTCTGTTCCCTTATGATCGGAATAGCCCCCGTACATCGTTATATCTTCGGGTGTACCATCTTCATGGCGATGGTCATGACGAAATCTCAGCCTGCCATCCTCAACAAGCAAAAGCCAAGTGCGCGACTTGTCTTCTCCGATATGAAAAGGAATACTTATTTCATCATTGGTACATGATTTAAAATGAATCACCATTTTTTCTCCGGCAAAGCTTTCCCTGCCCTCTGCCATATAAGTCTCTTCACCTTTGAACTTTTTCCCGCACAATGAAGTGATATGGTCGAAAAATTTCTTTTTATTGCCCGTAAGTGCAATGACATCTTCAACATCGGGCTTTTCTCTTTCAGGCGCTGACCCGCAAGCAAATAAAAAAGATAAAACAAACGTAAGTAACAATAATTTTTTTATCATGGCTTTTATGTTATTAATTTAATTAATTTATTGGAATTTGCAATAAAACAATTGATCTATTCAAAAATATTTTTATTATTCTGAAAAGAATACAGGTCTTTTACAAAATTAAGAAAATATAAATTATGATTAAATATTTTTTAAGATGCAAAAAATATAATGAGCGTCATTTTCTCGTATGAACCCGCGGAGTTTCCTGTATAACTTTTTTTATATTAATGTCTGTGTGTAATAATAAACCTATGCCGCAGAGGGATACTAATTTAAATTACCTTGCCGAATGTACTTTGCGACCTCTCGTGGAAAAAAAATAGCCATAATAAATATTGTATTATTTTTGCCGGGATAATTATATAAAAACTAAACTAAAAACTATGAGATTGGATAATTTTCTAATTAAGAGCTTATTAATTGCATCGGTTCTGTTTTTTACTTCAAAGCCTGTTAATACTTGCACCAATGTTCTTGTTTCGGCGGGTGCAAGTGCCGATGGCAGTGTTATGATCAGCTATTTGGCAGATGCAGGTGGTTTTATGGATCCTTTGTATTTTTACCCTGGCGGTGAATATGGCCCGGAAGATTCGGTTGATATTATTTGCTGGCATTATGATGATCTTTTGGGGCGGATACCCCAGGTACCCCAAACTTATCGTGTAATAGGAAATATGAATGAGCACCAGGTGGCTATAGGTGAGACTACATTTACCGGTCGCCAGGAGCTTCATGGCGGTAATGGATTTATTGATTATGGAGCTATGATGTATATAGCCCTGCAGCGTTCAAAGACTGCCCGTGAGGCAATAGAAGTTATGACCGGCCTGGTTGATGAATATGGCTATAAAAGTACGGGTGAATCTTTCTCAATAGCCGATAAAAACGAAGCATGGGTGATGGAATTCATAGGCAAGGGTGAGCACGGCGAAGGTGCCGTCTGGGTAGCTGCAAGAGTACCCGATGGTTACATAGCCGCACATGCCAACCAGGCACGTATAAGACAAATTGATTGGGATGATACTGAAAACTGGATGTGGTCGGATGATGTTGTTGATTTTGCACGTGAAATGGGATGGTTTGACGGACCACGAGAAGAATTCAGCTTCGTTGATGCCTATAACCCTGTTAGTCCGTTATCCCTGATGGTATGTGAAGGACGGGTGTGGAGCGTATTTAACAGAGCAGCACCATCTAAAGAATTTTCAGACGATTATTGGCGTGCAGTTCGTGGAGCCGAGCCTTACCCATTGTTTGTTAAGCCCGATGAAAAAATTACCATAGAAAAAATGATTGCACTGCATCGTGATCATTTCCACGATACACCACATTATACAGGTGAAGGATATGCCGCAGGGCCTTATAATAATCCTTACAGATGGCGCCCCTTGTTTTTTGAACTTGAAGAAAACGGTGATACTACCAGGTATTCATGGGAACGTACCATATCACAACCTCAAACCGGATTCTCATTTGTATCACAATCTAGAAACTGGCTGCCCGACCCGATAGGTGGTATTTTCTGGTATGGAGTTGATGATACTTACTCTAATGCCTATATGCCTCTTTACATGGGTATGAAGAGGCCACCCGAATCACTCGCTAAAGGTAATGTTGTGGATTTTGACTGGGATGCGGCCTTTTGGGTCTTTAACCTTGTGGCTAATTATGCTTATGGTCTTTATAGCTATATCATAGAAGATATAAAGGAGGTTCAAATGGAAGTTGAAAGCCGGGCACATGCTATGACTAAAGCAGTGGATGTGGCTGCCAAATCATTATACGATAATGATAAGGAAATTATGTTCGAATATCTTACTGATTTTAGCGTTAATAATGCTGAATACACGGTTCAGCGCTGGAGAGAGCTCGGATATCATATCTTTTCAAAGTATAACGACCGGTATATTCGTACGGTAGATAAAAGAAGACCCTGGCCGGAAGGAGCCGGGTATCCTGAAGAGCACCTTAGAAGAGTGATAGAGGAAAGACCGGGATACTACGAAATAAGATGGCGCGACCCGGATGAACCAAGATATTAATTGGGATTTGATAACCAATGATAATTCAACCACGCAAAGGACGCTATTGCCCCCGGAGTGGAAGAACAACAAAAATCAATAACCGGTAAAAATTATCTGTTTAACACTCCGGTTCCTTGCTTTTTATAAATTTCTGTATTTTTTTAAGAATATCCAATGTGATGAGTCACCGGCATAAAAATGATTTATATAAACTTTTAAAAAACAATCAATATGATGAAAAAAATCTTAATATTCGCAATCATTGGCTTGGCTGTATATTCATGCGGCCAGAGAGCAAATGATGACTATGTTAAAGAAAAAGACACAGAAGAAAAAGTACTAACTTTTGAAGAAAGAGGTTTTCTAAACAACCTTGCAAGCCTTTGCGACAAATCTTTCGAGGGGCAGCAAATCTATATGGAAGAAAGCCGTGAAAGCTGGGAAGATAAAAAATTCGTTATGCACGTTACAATTTGTGAAGATGACCGTGTGCATATTCCTTTCCATTTGGATGATGATCATTCGCGCACATGGATGTTTTTTATCGATGATAAAGGACTAAGGTTCAGGCATGATCACCGGTATGAAGACGGTACGCCTGAAGAGAAAACTCTGTATGGAGGATATGCGGACGGCAAAGGAACACAATTCAGGCAACAGTTCCCAATAGACCAATATTCAATTGAACTGTTGGATGATCACGATAAGATGCGCCAATGGAATATAAAACTTGCAGAAGATATGAGTACCTTTTCTTATAAGTTGTTATACTATGGAGAGGTCGTGTTCCAGGCTGACTTTGATCTGACAAAACCGATTAATGTAACAGAATAATAGAAAATCGGCGGAAATTTTTTGTAATTTACATTTCGTTATCTTATTTATTGATATTTTCTTGTTAAGTCAAGCAGATAGTTAATAAAGGAAAACTGGCAATAAGCTGTCAATAAATGAGTGTTGCCAACGCTCAACTGTTAGTAACCTGTTATGATATTATTTTTTTATTAAGCGGTGTCTCATAAATACTTTTATTATTGATAAAGCGATTCTATATATTCAGCTAATTTGAGCATATCTTCTTTATCGTCAAAATCAATGTTATTTTGCCTGGTAAAGGTCCTGATTTCTGATCTATGGTCGGAATATTTGCGCGATGCCTGCCGGCGGTTGTTAATCCTTGTTTTTTCGCCGTTTTTTTCAAATATGAAGTATTCGTTATACCTCAGGGTAATATCCAATTCCTGTCCTCTCGGGTTGGCAAGGCGTACTTCCCTGACATGGAATTCAGCTCCCGGTTGATGAATTGTTGTCTGAGCAATTGAAGAAGTATGATCGGTTGTCCCATAAGCACCTCTTTTTACAGGTAATGTGCTGACATTAACCTCACGTTTCATGTATAAACTAGTATTGCCTGTATGTAATTTCTCAAGGTAGCCTTCTTCAACATCGTAAACAAATATTTTATCATTAATGACTATTTTATCGAAGCGGGGTCTTACCTGCAGGGCATGAACTCTTCCTCTTCTTGTCAAATAGTGCATCTCATCAAGCAAGAAATTATAATTCATTTCATATTCCGGGATGCTGCCGTCACTGTAATAAACTGTACCCTTGGTTTTTTCAGGGTAGAGGAATTGCAAATCGTCGTTTGCCAAAGCACATACATTAATTTCTGCAGCTGATGTTCTGATAGTTTGCCGCTGACGCTCCTGTGCCGTGAGACTGCCGGAAGCCAGTATTGCTAAAACAACTAAAAAATTACCGATAACTTTATTCATGACTATTAGTTTTTGGTTAAGTTATGTTATGATATACAAAGGTACAATTTTTGTATGAGTTTTAAAAAAACAATATTTTGCTATATTCGTTAAACCTTTTAATTATAAAAAAAGGGAAATTTATCATAATGACAGGTTGAAATAAACCGTTAATAAGGTGTGATAATAATTACTTGGAATTTAACAGTTTTCTAAATAGCTGTTAAAAAACAAGTGTGTAATTATTAAAATAGTTAACTTAGCAAACTTAAAAATTAGTATTAACCAGGTAAATTAATTAAAAATGAAAAAATTACTTAGTTTTTTGCCTTTTCTGGTTTTGGTGTTTGTTATAATGACTTCTGCCGGTGCGCAAAATCCTGCAAGATTTGGTCATATAGACACTGATGAGTTGTTGAGGCAAATGCCGGGTCGAGATTCTGCTAAAGCAGAATTAGAACGATATGCGCGGCAACTTGAAAACAAGTTTATTTCTATGCAAAATGAATTCCAGCAAAAATATCAGGAATTTCTTGCGGATGAAGGTGAATCGGAATTGATCAAACAATCCAAACAGAGAGAATTGGCAAGTTTACAGGAGCGAATACTTGAATTCCAGGAATCCGCACAGGAAGACCTTATGAGAAAAGAGGAAAGATTGTTGAGTCCAATTATTGATGAAGCCAGAGATGCTATCGAAAAAGTAGCAAAAGAGTATAATTATGACTATGTGTTTGATACCAGCACAGGTGTGTTGCTATATTCTGATCCGGGAGATGATATAATGCCATTGGTAATAAAAGAACTCGGACTGGATTAGTACCATAACATCATTTGTAAACTTGTATCTTTCTGTTATAAAGCTCCTCTTCGGTATAAATATGTATAACATACAAGCCGGTGTTAAAATCGCCAACACTGATTGAATATTCTTTGGATATAATATTGTTTTTATAAACCTTTTTACCCATAATGTCAAATATAATAATTTTTGTCATGGGATTTTTGGTGGTTAAAAAAAGTCTTTCACGTACAGGGTTGGGATAAATTGATATGTTTTTGGTATCGTGAGTTTCAACCCCTGTAACATCTTTAAGATTTGCTACGAGATGCCTGTCACTTGTGGCTGTAAAAATATATTCCGGTTCATCGTGTACTTCGGTATCATTTTCAGCCCAGTTTATGAATTCATAATTAGTATCGGGGCTTACATTCAAATTAACTGTTGAGTTTGTTTCGTATACTCCACTACCTGTAATAGTTCCTGTATTTGCAGGATTTGTAACCGCACTGATAACATATTTATTTTCGCCATCCAGTATTGCAGCCTGTAAATTCCAATTGCCGCCAATACCGTATTGACTTAACGGCAGCCATGCGTTGTCGTCATCAATATCGGTTCTGAGCAGGTTTCCTTTACGGTCATGATCTTTGCTTCCATCTATTCCTGCAGGAAAAACACCCTGGCCCGGATCTTCGTATTCAATTCCTAGCCATAGCTCCTTATCCTTGTCAATTCTGTGTGGATTGTCAAGGGAAACATTGTTCCAGCTATTTTTGACAGGTTCAAAAGTTTTTGCGGTAGTTTCATGCAAAACGTTATACTCATCTCTTTCCCAAATAATTATTTTCGCGCTTGTTGGTAAATCACCGGTAAATACATTTATTCCGGAAATGATATAATCATTGTAATATATGAGGTCTGAGGTTTTAAAACGTGCTGCGGCTTGCCATGTACCCTGGCTGGATAATCCGACTATGCTTGTGTTTTGATTGTTATCCCAGTGAAGTTTATCAGTAATTTCAAATACGTTAACGAAGTTTGGTTTTGTGAGCGTATATTCCTGGTCAACTGTCATTGAAGGATTTTTCAATCCCGGTGAATTATAAATAACATCATGCGGCCCCGGTCCGACGGCTGTGGCAGGTTCTGCTCCTTGGCCAAAGTCCCATTGCCATGACGAAAAGTGGTCACCGTCAGAGGTATCTTCAAAAGTGACCGTTTTACCAACAGGAATAATATAATGGCTGCAAGTGAAATCTGCATAATGTCCTGGTATGGTCTCTATAACCTTAACATCATCAACACACCAGAAAAATCCCCACTCACCGGTATAGTTCCATTTGAACTGAACATGCTCTTCGCCTCCAACCTCATCAACAACTTTTCTGAATATTGACGGATTAGGTGTTGTAGAATTCCAGGTTTTGAGTTCATGCCAGTTGTCGCCTTTATCTATACTATATGAAAGAGTTGCAGCGGATACATCCTCCCATTGTTTGAAATAGTGCTTAAATTCTATAGTTGCTTTATTATATTCTGTAAGATCGAAAACAGGGGTAATAAGACTGGCGTTTTGAAACTCACCGGGACCATAAACATCACTGTTAATATATGCGTAGCTGCCACCTGTAATTTCCAATCCATTTAAAATTGTTCCCAGCTCCCATTTATGGTTCTTCCCCACATGATCTTCAAATGTCCAGCAATGATATATCAAATGATGGTTTTCATCGAAATTTTCTTCGAAAGGCAATTCAGATATCGGGACGCAATCAGTAAAAGCTTTTGCATCAAGTCCGTAAGAATAATCTCCTTTTTCAAAGTCGCTGGTGCTTTCATCGGCTAAAGACCAAATCTTATAGGCATAACCGGTTCCGGCTATCAGCTCTTCATGCAAAAGGCCGGCATCTTTTCCCAGGTATAATACTATGCCGCCACCGTCAATAACATCACCAACATCATAGCTTTCGCCATTTACCGGTTGTCCTATATCTTCGTTATAATAGGCCCATGCTACCATAACCTCATGTTCATATTCATTAAGTTCCCAACTCAAACTTATTGAAGCAGAATCAATAGCTGTTGCAGTAAAATTACCAGGATTGGGGACGCCGAGATAATCGTTGGCTAATTCAAGGGCCGCATGAACATCAAGTGCACCACCTCCAAGCAATCCTTCATAAGCAGGGTTTTCATCGTATAAGTCTGCGTTTGCACTCTTTGCTAAAATTTCTTTAAGTTGTGTATTGGTCAGCAAACCATAATATTTTGAAACTAAAAGTGCTGCGGCACCTGAAATGTGAGGACATGACATAGATGTTCCGGAGGCGTATGCATAATCATTGTTCATGTACGTAGATGCAATATTTGTCCCCGGAGCTGTAATATCAATCCATTCTCCGTAGTTTGAAAACCCTGATTTTTTACCCCTGTTGTCATGTGAAGCGACAGCTACTGTTCCTTCGTAGTATGCCGGATACCATTGGCCATTGTCATTGGAATTGCCTGCTGCAAATATTGTTATACCTCCACCCAGTAATCCATCACCTCCGCCGTGAGTGTTAAAATAGTCGATGCCAAGCTTTACAGATGTGGGAAAAGTTCCTGCTTGCTGATAGCCCCAACTGTTTTGTGATATGGCAGCACCATTGTCGGCAGCATAAATAAATGATTCTTCGATCGATAAAATACCACCTTCTATGACATCTATACTCATAAGCCTGGCACCATCATCTGCACCGCTACCACCAGCTAAACCGGCAACTCCTATATTGTTATTTGTAACAGCGGCTATAATACCGGCAACATGCGTGCCATGATTGGCAGGAGTGGTTCCTGTACCTTCCGGGCCTATTTCAGGCCACATATTACCGCTCAAATCTTCATGATAAAATTCAATCCCGTTATCTTTAACTGTTACAATTACATCCGGATTGCCTTTCTCAATATCCCAGGCTGCTTCAGCATTGCAATCCCATCCCGCAATACCCGGCTGGCCCTGGATAGTTTGTCCTGTATTATTGAAATTCCATTGGTGTTCCTCATAAAACGGATCGTTGGGAGTCCATTTCTGACCGTAACGGCTTTTATTTATTAATTTGCTATCTACAGGTTCTATAAGGCGTATCTTATATACAGGTTCGGCAATCTTAACTCCGGGTAATCTTTCAAAGTCAGATACAGCTTTAATTATATCAGCTTGATTATCAAGCAATAGTTCATACCATAAATGAAACCCCCACTTCTTATGTCTTCCCCTGTATTTGACCGAGGCCGGGGAAATCTTATATAGATTCTTTAAAATCGGCTTATATTCACGTATTTTATGAGCTTCGTTGAGCTCATCAAGGTTGGAAATTCCCGTTCTTACATGATCATTATCTTTTGCCTTTAAAATTTCAGACCCCAACTGATCCCCATAATAAGGACTTACCCTGACGCGTATAATACCAGGATAGTAAGATTCTTTACATATATTTTGTGAATTTACAGGCGTGCCGGCAACAGATTTATATACGTAATTTTCATTATTACCTGTAATATCAATTGAATATTTTTTTTGCTGTTAAAAATTATTTTGTGCATTTATACATGTAATTATACTAGTAAAAACAGTGTAAATGGCAAGGCCGGAAAAAAAGATTACAAGTTTTTTCATTTGTCAACAATTATGTTATTTATTTTTATCCGGATGTTTTAAAAATGGTTCGCTTGTTAATAAAATAACGGATAACAGGTTTTGTGGTTTTTTATTTATAAGACAAAGTTAATATTTTTGTTTATAAGAATTGCTTTTTATTGCCGGTGCCCGGCCATGTATTAATCTTGCCGCTTTTTGAATTCATAACCTGAAATTAGTGTTGGGATTTGAATAAAAAAACCTTGGAGGTAAAGGAGGCCTCCAAGGTTTTAATATATTGCAGATAAATTGTTTATCGTGCTATCTGCACTCGCTCGGTTATTACACTTTCTGCGGTGTGAATTTGCATAAAATAAACACCCGGCTGCAGATTGCTTATGTTAATTTCGGAGTGTAGCGCATTCACAGCAATATTGATAACCACTTGCCCGCTGATTTTGATCAGACGGATATGTTCTATTATATCGTTTGATTCGACGGTAAACTTGTCACGGGCAGGATTGGGGAATATTGTCAGTTCAACACCTTCATGTGAAACAATATAGTTTTCATCTTCTATCATTGTTATGTTTAGAGTAATATCATCATATACGTCAATATTACCTGTAACGTCGTAGTATCCTG
>PWZB01000011.1 GCA_003567625.1 Bacteroidales bacterium
ACCAAGACTCTAAGACACTAAGATGCACTAAGGGCTTTATAATCAGCACTATCAGCTTTGTGAGTCTTAGTGTTTTTGTGTCTTAGTGGCTATATTTAATTTTAATCGGACAGTAGTGATTATTTATATTTTAATTATGAGTCCACTATAAAATGTCTAAAAATACTTTTTAGAGTGGGCTCAATTATTGATGTTACAGATTTATTGAAAAATTATAAGGTTGAATTATAAATCAGGAAACAGATATGTTAATAGAAAAACTTGAATCAATAAAAAACCGGTTCATGGAGGTTGAAAAGCTTATGACCAACTTTGAGGTGATTGCCGACATGAAACGCTATATTCGGTTAAGCAAGGAATATAAGGATTTGTCGCCGGTTATTGAGGCGTATGATGAGTATAGGAACATGTTTAGCAACATTGAATTGGCAAAGAAGATCTTGTCGGAAGAAAAAGACGAAGAGCTTCGTGATATGGCGAAGGAGGAACTTGATAAGCTTCAAAAAAATAAAGATGAGCTTGAAGAGAAGATAAAGTGGTTGTTAATACCTTCCGATCCGCAGGATTCAAAGAATGCCATTGTTGAGATAAGAGCCGGGACCGGTGGTGATGAGGCTGCAATATTTGCCGGCGATCTTTACAGGATGTATTGTAAGTTTTGTGAGGGCAGGAAATGGAAAACCGAGCTTGTGAGTTGTACTGAAGGCACTTCAGGTGGCTTCAAGGAGGTGATTTTTAATGTACTTGGTGAAGGCGTATATGGGGTTTTGAAGTACGAGTCGGGTGTTCACCGTGTCCAAAGGGTGCCTCAAACCGAAACTCAAGGTCGCGTGCATACCTCAGCCGCTACCGTTGCCGTGCTGCCCGAAGCCGATGAATTTGATATTGAACTGAAAATGGCAGATATCAGGAAAGACATATTTTGCTCAAGCGGCCCGGGCGGCCAATCCGTTAATACTACATATTCGGCTGTGAGGCTCACACATGACCCCACAGGTATAGTCGTATCATGCCAGGATGAAAAGTCGCAAATAAGAAACTATGAAAAAGCTTTAACAGTGTTAAGAGCAAGGATTTTTGACCTGGAATATAAGAAATACCTTGATGAAATAGCTGCAAAACGCAAAACTATGGTCTCTTCCGGTGACAGGTCAGTCAAAATTCGCACATATAATTACCCGCAAGGACGTGTTACAGACCACAGGATCGGCCTTACTATTTATAACTTGCAGGCAATAATGAATGGCGAAATTGAAGAAATAACAGATGCTTTGCAGGTAGCCGAAAATGCTGAAAAACTGAAAGAAGGAGTGACTGAATAAAATAGTGTTTATTAATTTAAACCGAAACTCCATAGAACTAAATAAAGAAATGAACAGAGCGCAACTAACCGAACTTATTAAAAGAAAAAGATCTTTTCTTTGTGTCGGACTGGATACCGCTATTGATAAAATCCCCGGGTATCTTAAGGAACTTGAAGATCCTTTATTTGAGTTCAATAAAGCAATTATAGACAGTACGAAGGACTACGCCATCGCTTATAAGGCTAACTTGGCTTTTTATGAGATGATGGGCTCTAAGGGATGGATTTCGCTGGGAAAAACTATTGATTATATAAAAAGAGTTAGTGGTCTTTTCACCATTGCTGATGCCAAACGTGGAGATATTGGTAACTCAGCTTCACATTACGCCAAAGCATTTTTTGATAACCTTGGATTTGATGGTGTAACGGTAAATCCATATATGGGCTATGATGCTGTGGCTCCATTCCTTGAGTATAAGGATAAATTCACTATTATCCTTGCTTTGACATCCAATGAAGGTTCTTCCGATTTTCAGATGCAAATGTGTGGCAGAAAATATCTTTATGAAGAAGTGATCACAAGGTCAGCAGGGTGGGGGAGCCCTGCCACGATCATGTATGTGCTTGGAGCAACAAAACCGGATGTTTTGGCAAAAGCCAGGAAACTTGTTCCTGACCATTTTTTTCTTGTTCCCGGTATCGGTGCACAAGGCGGCGATTTAAAAAGCGTGTGTGAAAAAGGCATGAATGACAAATGTGGATTAATTGTCAATGCTTCACGAAGCATAATATATGCCTCAACCGGGCAAGACTTTGCCCAACAGGCACGAAAAGCAGCATTTGAATTGCAGCAACAGATGGAAGCCGTATTAAATAATCGGAAGCTTTGAAAAAACCGGCAATCTTTTTTTAAACGGTTGATTTTACACCCTCAGAGATACAATCCTTTCCAAGTGATTTACTCCACAAACGTTATCCATCCGTGCTTATCGGTTTCTTCGCCGTATTGAATATCTTGCAGCTTTTTGTACAATTTTGTCGAAACAGGACCGGCTTTCCCGTCTTTACAGAACTCGTATGTTTTTCCGGTTTTGCGGTCGGTGATCTTTCTGATAGGTGTTATTATTGCAGCCGTGCCGCAAGCACCTATCTCTTCAAATGTTTCAAGCTCTTCGACAGGAACTTTCCTTTGCTCCACGGTCATTCCTTCATCTTTTGCCAGTTGCATAATGCTTTTATTCGTAATTGATGGAAGTATGGAAGTGGATTCAGGTGTTATGTAGGTGTTGTTTTTTATACCAAAGAAGTTAGCAGGCCCTGCTTCATCAATGTATTTATTTTCTTTAGCATCCAGGAAAAGCACTGCTGCATAGCCTTCGGCTTTGGCTCTTTCTGTTGGCTGGAGGCTTCCGGCATAATTGCCGCCTACCTTTATATTGCCTGTTCCTTGTGGTGCAGCGCGGTCATAGTCGCCGGCTATTTGTATTGATACCGGGTTAAAACCTTCTTTGAAGTACGGACCCACAGGTGTAACAAAAATCAAAAGCATGTATTCTTTTGCGGGATTTACGCCTACCTGTGCACCTGTGCCAACGAGTAAAGGTCTGATATACAGAGAAGCACCATGACCATACGGAGGTACATACTTTTCGTTAAGTCTGACAGCCTTTGTTATCATCTTGTGAAAAAGATCAAGAGGTGGTTTTGCCATCATTATGCCTTCTGCCGAATCCTGCAAGCGTTTTGCATTATCCTCCCACCTGAAGAATCTTATTCTCTCATCCTTGCCACGATATGCTTTCATGCCCTCAAAAGCTTCCTGCCCGTAATGCAAACAGGTGGCTGCCATATGAATATTAATGATTTCTGATGATGAAACCTCAATCTCACCCCATTGACCATTACGATAAAAACAGCGTACATTGTAATCTGTCTTAAAATAACCGAAGGGGAGCTTGCTCCATTCAATATTTTGCATAATCTATAATTTTTAATGGTTTTTATTTGTTTTTAGAAAATTAAGCTAATTAATCCTTGTTCTTTTTAAAATGTAGTTGGCTGCTAAATTATAATAATATTCCAAATCATCCTAAAAAAACGGTATAATTGCTTTAAAACTGAAAAATTTTAAACAAACCCCTGAAAAGGATTAAATAAGATGTTTATGACAAGGCAATTTAAATCGTCACCCGTGTCACCCGTCACCCGTATTAAAATTGTTAATAAACTGGAAGAGCTGAATAATTATATTATTTCAACAAAACATTTGATTTAAAAGGAATATTTATTTAAGATGACTGATGTCATCCAGCAGTTTTATCATTTTATTTCTCATTATTCTTGCAGAGTCATCATAGTCGTTTACTATTAAGGCAAAAGCAATAAGCTCATTGTTTTTTGTATTGGTATAACCTGCATAAGCTATAACATTACTAAGGAAGCCGCTTTTTGCAACAAGTATATTCTGCGATAACATTCCACGGAACAAATGTGAGAGTGTTCCTGTACGCCCTGCTACGGCAAGGCTTTCAATAAAAGGGTTTGGCCGGGGGCTGTCGGCCGAAATTATCAGCATATGTGCTAATTGTTTTGGTGTGATGCGGTTTTTTTGTGCCAGCCCGCTGCCATCATGCATGTATAATCCCTGAAGATCAATACCTTTGTTTGACCAATATTCTTTAATATATCTTATGCCTGCATTGGTAGTACCTTTCATTTGTTCTTTCAGGCCTATGGTCTTTAATAGGTTTTCGGCATAAGTATTGACGCTGTTGGTGTTAATCCTTTTAACAATTTTATGCAGCGGGGGAGAATTATGAATTGCAATCGTATATCTTTCGGGAGGTTCGAAATAGCTGTTTTCTTTCATCATTCTTGATGTTGTTGGTTTTTCAGTAATTTGAATACCTTTTTTTTTAAGGTAATCATTAAAATACCGGGTGCAGAAATATGCCGGATCGGGCATTGAACCACGCACACCGAATTTTGCGACGCCTGCCGGTACACTACCCGTCAGCCACCTGGTATTGGAAAACGGGCCGCCCAAAATATAAACGTTATCACCTGTACCGGGTTCTGCCGTGGTAACCTGGTTGATAAAGTTAACCCAGGGCAGGGGAGGGTCGGTTTTCAGAACCCTTGCAGGCTTGCCGGGCGTCAGATCAGGTTCAAAAAAAACAGTATATTTGTTTTCACGTATTGTCAGCCCGCTTGAACCCGCACCATAATAATTTCCTAAATCTTCCCATGTCCATTCGCGGAGAACCAGCTCGTTGTCAAAAACAGATTCATCGGCAATTATTTGTCCCTTTATTTTATTAATGCCCAGCTTTTGAATGGAATCAAACCATTTATCAAATATCTCTTCAATGTTATCTGTATGTTCCATATGTGAAGAACCAAATGTAGGATCACCTGAACCCACAATATAAAGATTGCCATGCAACCTGCCTTTTTTATCAATATTTCCGCTGTATTGTAATAAAGTTTCATACTGAAAATCTTTTCCCAGATTATTCAGAGCGGTGGCTGTAGTCACAATTTTTAAAGTTGATGCAGGGATAAGCGATAGGTCAGGATTTACGGACATAATCTCTTCTTTTGTCATTACATCATATACAACAAAACCCCATGATGCGGTTCTTAATGAATGGTCTTTTGCGAAACTTTCAACTTGTTTTTTCAGATGATTAATGCCTTCGCTCAAATTATCATTTCCTTCAGATAAAAGAAATGTTATGAGCAATGCCAGCAATAATATTGTTTTTTTCATATTATTTTATCTTTTTTTGATTTGCTAATATAAAGCGTTTATTAACAATAAGTGCTTAAGGTTTGGGATTTTGCTATCTTTTAAAAGATAAGGGGTGTGTCGTCCATATAACCTTACACATACTTAATCAGTTCTGCCAAAAATGGATACATTGATATATTTTCCCGGGTTATTTCGAATATCTTCGAGCAGCAGTTCCAGTTCACGCGATGATTTTTTAAGGTTTACATAAAGGCTGTCATCATGCACTAACAGGCCTGCGGAACCTTCGCCACGGTTAATTTTTTCCATGACTTCATTGAAACTTTCAAGGGATTTGTTTGCATTATAAATAGTTTGGGCAACATCGGCCGAAGCTATTGTATCAGTTATTGATTCGAGGTTTTGAAAAATAAGTGTTATGGTTTCATTATTTTTTTTAAGGTTGTTTGAGATAGATTCTACATTATGTATGATAGAAGCCAGTTTGGCTGCACTGGTAAGGAAAGTCGTATCTGCTACATGAGTGATTTGCTGTATGGAAGACATTGATTTTTGAAGGTCTTCAATGCTTTTGGTAAGGTTTTGGCGGGTATCTTCAGTTAAGAGATTATTTATTTCTGCCAGAACGGTATCTGCTCTATGCAGTACATCTTCAATTTTATTTCTTATCGGTATTATTTGCTCCATCAGCTCATGCTGTATTTGGGGTTGAATTGCTGATGGCAGGGTATCATAGTTTTGAATATAATTTGGTGAGTCTCCCAGGATCAAATTTATTTTACGTGTACCAACTAACCCACTGGTATAAAGGAGCGCAATTGAATTGTCGGGTATTTCAATTTTTCTGTCACCGATGCATCTGACCACAACATTTCCACTGCCGTCGGGGTGCAAAAATATTCTGTCAACATGACCGATCTTTACACCGCTTATGGATACAGGGTTGGTTTCGATAAGCCCGCTCGTTTCTTCATAAAGCACATAAAAAGTAATTTGCTTTGAAAATATTCCGGTTCCTTTCAGGTAATTAATACCCCAAATAAATAAGAATAATGAGCTGGCAATCACTATTCCTATTTTTACTTCTCTTTTTATTTTTTTCATAACCCAATTGAATTAGCGAGATCATTATAATACATCAAGCATGTCAAAATTGTTAAAAAGAACAGGCTTTAATAAGTTAATTCACTTATTTTTATTTTTCAACTCTTTAAGTAATCTGATGGCTTCGGAAGGAGATATTCTTTCATCATTGAGGAACGCAACTACAAAAGCATCATTAAATCCTGCCCTTTGCACTTCTTGCTGGATTTTGGCAGCGGCTTCAAGCGTATTTTCATTACCAACGGTATATTTATACAAACCTTCATGAAAGTAAAAATCAACATCTTTAAGATTAGAAAATTCAGGTGCATCTAAAGGTTTTTTTTCGCTTGCAGTAGCTATTTGAACTCTGAAACAGATATTGTTTTTATCATAATTATTGATAACGGGTGTTTTGTTTTCTGAATCAGTAACATCTTCATCAGGTATGGGGTGTGTTTCTTTTTCTTTTTTTATGTCGGTTGCGGTTTTATCTTTATCAATAGTGCCGGAAATATTTTCTTTTTCTATTTTATCCGTATTGTTCTCTTTTAGATTTGCAAAGTCAGTTGGTTTAATGTAATTGTTTTTTCTTGCCGCATAAAGTCTTTCTTGTTGTTCTTTATATTCACGAAATGCTCTGAAGATGGCTGATGCAATATAGGATTGCCCGGTTTCTGACATAAGGAATTTTTCTTCTTCCGGGTTGCTTAAGAACCCTGCTTCTATAAGTATTCCGGGCATTGTGATTTGGTACAGTACAAGGAAACCTGCCTGTTTAACACCCCTGTCAACTCTTTTTGCTCTTTTCATGAATTGTTGCTGCACCAGGGAAGCCATTTCGAGGCTGTTTTCGAGATAAGCGTTTTGATAAAGCGAAAATATGATGTTTGCTTCGGGCGAATAAGGATCAAAACCGTAATAGGTTTCCTCGTAATCATCTTCGTAGAGAATTGCAGCGTTTTCTCTTTTTGCTACCTCAAGGTTTGCCTGGCTACGGTGCAGCCCCATTGCAAATGTTTCGGTACCGTAGGATGAACTTGATGTGCTGGAATTACAATGCAATGAAATGAACAAGTCGGCATTGTTCTCATTGGCTATTTGTGCCCTGCGGTATAGCTTAACGAATTCATCCGTTTTGCGAGTGTAAATTACATTTACATCAGGCAGATTTTCTTCAATGTATTGTCCCAGCTTAAGTCCTATTGCAAGAACAATATCTTTTTCCATGGAGTTTTTGCCTAAAGCGCCGGGGTCGCGGCCACCATGTCCGGGATCTATGACAACAGTCCTTATTTTACCTTTTGCTGTTAAAGTATCGTTAAAGGTAAAAAGGAGCGTAAAAGAAAATATACCAAAAAGCAGCAGTATGCGTTTCACTTATAATAGTTAATTTTTAGTTAGTTTTGTATCTTTTGATAAATACGTGCCATTCCGGTTTTATATTGTATATGCAAAAATAATATTTTTATAAATTGTATTCAAAGATACTTATAAAGTTTTTTCGATTATTCATTTCCCTTTTTGCTTTCGGTTTGCTTGCTTTTTCATCTGATTTGCAAGCAAATAGTTTTGTCACGGACAGTGTTTTTGCTCATCAACAGACCGGTAATGATACACTTGGCGGAGAAATATTGAATTTGGAATATCCGGGCCATTTTGAAGATAATGATACTATACCGGAAGGCGAAAAGCCAGTTGTTGATGAAGAGGAGAAAAAGAAGGGTACAGGCACTATCTTGGAATCAAAAGTGGAATATGAAGCCTTGGATTCGATACGGTTTGAAATAGCTAACCAGAAGGCGTTTTTGTTTGGAAAGGCCGAAATAAAATATGAAAATATTCATTTAGCGGCTGATTTTATAGAGATAGATTTTGAAAAAAACGAAGTTGTTTCCACTGGTTTGCCTGATACTGCCGGCGTAATACGAGGGCTGCCTGTATTTACCGAAAAGGGTCAGAGTTACCGGGCCGAAGAAATAAGATATAACTTCGAGACAGAAAGGGGGTGGTCGGTAAATGTTTTAACCGAAGAGGCTGATGGTTTTTTACATGGTAGTGTAGTGAAAATTATGGATGACGAAACGGTTCATGTTGGAAGCGGAAAGTATACAACGTGTGATAAACCGGATCCGCATTTTCATATTGGATTCAGAAGGGCAAAGGTTATGGATGACCAAATTGTTTCAGGTCCTGCAATTTTTTACCTTGAAAATATTCCAACACCCCTGGTTATTCCTTTCGGGTTTTTTCCTAATACGACCGGACAGGCATCGGGTATTATTATTCCTTCTTATGGTGAGTCTTCGAACCGTGGATTTTTTTTAAAAGATGGCGGTTTTTATTGGGGAATAAGTGATCATGTTGATCTTTCGCTTAAGGGTGATATATATTCGCGTGGCAGCTGGGGCCTTAAAGCCGAATCACGTTATAATCTAAGGTATCGTTATAGTGGAAATTTCAACATTAATTATGCTGAAAATATTGATGGTGAAGAGGGTTTGCCGGGATACAGCCGCAGAAATGATTTCAGGGTTATATGGAATCACAACCAGGATCCGAGAGCACGCCCCAACAGCATCTTCCGTGCAAATGTCAATGCCGGCTCCAGCCAATATAACAGGTATGACCCTGAAACAACCGAAGATTATCTTTCCAACACTTTTCAGTCAAACATTTCCTACTCTGCAAACTGGAGAGACGGGCGATATAATTTTTCAGCAAATTTGCGCCACAGCCAAAATACCATTACGCAAAAAATAGATATGAACCTTCCGGAACTGGCTTTCAGCGTCAGCAGGTTCTATCCTTTCCGGCGAAACGGGTTGGGAGGTGATACACGTTGGTATGAGGATATTAATATGAGTTACAATATGAATGCACGAAATGAGATAAGAACAACAGACTCTTTGTTTTTTGAAAGTGAAACATGGAACAATATGAGAAGTGGAATGCGACATTCAATACCAATATCACATTCTTTTAATCTTTTGAATTATTTTAATGTTTCATCATCGGTAAATTATACTGAAAGATGGTATTTAAACACTATTGAACGCCAATGGGAATGGGATGATGACTATTTTGAAGTTACACCACAGGGAGATACTCTTTATGGAAGAGTTGTTACTGATACCATTCCCGGGTTTAAAGCCGCACGTGATTTTAGTATAAATACAGGCATAGGAACTAATATCTATGGTATGCATGGTTTCAAAAGAGGATTTTTGTCTGCTGTACGGCATGTCATGAGGCCAAACATCGGTTTTAGTTACAGGCCTGATTTTGCAGACCCGTTTTGGGGCTATTTCAAGGAATATCATCATCCTGCTTATGATGAACCTGTAACGTATTCAATATTTGATGAAGGTATTTATGGAGCACCGCCGGAAGGAGAGTCGGGTGCAATTAATTTTTCGCTTGCCAATAATCTGGAAATAAAAGTTCGCTCAAGAAGAGATGATGAAGAAAAAGACAGAAAAATAACCTTGATTGATAATCTCACAATATCAGCATCTTATGATCTCGCAAAAGATTCCGTGAATTTTTCCGACATAGCTGTTAGCGGCAGAACACGGTTGTTTGATAATTTCGACATTTCATACGCCAGCCGTTGGACACCTTATGTTGTTGATGAAAATAATAACAGGATAGATAAATTTGTTTGGGATGAGAGAGGGAAATTTTTGCAATTGACCACAACATCATGGAATTTGAGTTTTAATTACACTTTGAGTGGCGGTGAAAGGAGCGGACAGAACGGATCAGGGCAGGAGGGGATGATGCATGGCGATGGCATGGATGGCGGCTCACAACGAAATAACAGGGAGGGCGAGCATGATGACTCTGAACCGCCCAGAACAATGGAAACGCTTCCCGAAGGCCATATAGATTATTCTGTACCATGGAACCTGAGGTTTTCATATAACTTTAACTATAACAGCCGTATTGACCAACAAACTTATAAAGCCGACAGAAATTTTACTCAAACGCTGTCAATGAGCGGTGATGTAAGACTGACACCAAAATGGCGAATCGGTGTTACATCAGGATATGATTTTGAATATAATGAAATTACTTATACATCCGTAAGCCTCTATCGTGACCTCCATTGCTGGGAAATGTCCATAAACTGGATACCTTTTGGTTTCAGAAAAAGCTATAACCTGACAATAAGAGTTAAGTCACCTGTGTTGCGTGATCTGAAATATGAACAGCGAAGAGAATACTTTGATTTCTGATATTTGCCCGCATTATTTAAATATTTTGAAATAAAGTCAACCTGGTGCCAACACAAAAACCAAACGGTCAAAAGAATATTACTGCAAGATTTTATATTAATAAGGAGAGTGTGGTAGAAAATTGAGGAAAACAAAAAAGGGTAAAAAATAAATTAAATTTAAAATCACTACTGTCCGATTAAAATTTTTTGAAACTCATGAATATCAATATTGATAACAATTTTATTAAAATTGATGGTTTCGGTGGTACTATTTATATTTCTTTTATGCCACCAAGACTCTAAGACACTAAAATGCACTAAGGGCTTTATAATCAGCACTATCAGCTTTGTGAGTCTTAGTGTTTTTGTGTCTTAGTGGCTATATTTAATTTTAATCGGACAGTAGTGATTTAAAATTTATTATTTTACCCTAAAGCCAAAAAAAATGATTTTTCAATTGATTACGTTGAAAAGAACCCCTCCCGACCTGGTTTTTATTACTTCAAGTGCTTTCGAATAATTCAAAATATGATTGATTATTCTCCTGCAGGGAAGGTCGTTGTGAGCAGGCTGTTCAACATAATTTTCCAATTGTTCATTTAACTCAAATGTATTGATTTGTTTCATAGGCATAAAAGATTATATTTATAATTTTATGTAATTCATAACGCATTTTGTATAATTTTTATTTTTCAAAAAAAAAATAAATCAATTTTTATTATATTACTTACCTGTAAAAACAATATTTTTACAAAAAATTTTACTTTTGTTTACTCTATGTAGTATCTTATTTTTAAAATCAACATTATCAAATGAATTTACATGAACATCAAGGCAAGTCGTTGTTGGAAAGTTTCGGTGTACCTGTACCTGAGATACGCGTAATTGATAAAGTTTCCCTGGCCCGAAAAGCAGCAGTTGAAGTATCTGAGAAAACCGGTTGCAGCATATGGGCGGTTAAAGCCCAGATACATGCGGGAGGGCGTGGCAAAGGCGGTGGTGTAAAAATAGCTGAATCGCTGGATGAGGTAGAAAAATATGCCGGTGAAATACTTGGGATGCAACTGGTAACTCCACAAACAGGCCCTAAAGGTAAAAAAGTTAGAAAAATTCTTATAGAGCAGGGTATTTATTATTCCGGAGATTATGAACCGGCAGAATTATATATGAGTATTTTGCTTAACAGGGCAATATCGAGAAATATGATTATGTATTCTCCGCGGGGTGGAATGGATATTGAAAAAGTTGCTGAAGAAACGCCTGAGCAAATATACACGGAAGAAATTGATCCGAAAACCGGTATATTGCCTTTTCAATCAAGGAGGATAGCTTTTAACTATGGTCTTAAGGGGGATGCATTCAAAAATATGGTATCTTTTGTTCCTAAGCTTTATAATGCATACATTAAAACAGATGCCAGCCTTCTTGAAATTAACCCGTTGTTTAAAGCATCTGATAATAAAATACTTGTAGCCGATACCAAGATGACCATTGATAACAACAGTCTGTATCGCCATCCTGAAATAGCAGAAATGCGTGATTTTCATGAAGAAGACCCTATTGAAGTTGAGGCTGATAGTTTTGGCCTTAGTTACGTTAAACTTGATGGCAATGTGGGATGTATGGTTAATGGTGCCGGATTGGCAATGTCAACGATGGATATAATAAAACTTTCGGGTGGTGAGCCTGCAAACTTTCTCGATGTGGGTGGCTCAGCAAGCGCCAAAAGAGTTGAAGAAGCATTCAGAATAATCCTCAAAGACCCCAATGTAAAAGCTATTTTGGTAAATATTTTCGGTGGTATAGTGCGTTGCGACAGGGTAGCAAACGGTATTGTTGATGCCTATAAAAATATCGGCGAAATTAATGTGCCCATAATAGTACGCTTGCAAGGTACCAATGCAGAACCGGCAAAAAAAATCATTGACGATTCAGGCTTAAAGGTACACTCGGCAATACTTCTTAAAGAAGCCGCACAACTCGTCAACGAATTATTGATGCCATAATCAATAAACACTTTTATGTCAATCCTTAAAATAATGGATATAGTTATAATATTTAATAATTTTGTAAGAACAAATAAAATCTATCTATAAATTTTAATTATAACTTACTATGAAATATACAGCATTAAAAGACAAACTTGAGGCATTAGGGGCGAAAATGGTTCCTTTTGCAGGTTATTATATGCCGGTACAATTTGAAGGCGTCAACGCAGAACATGAAACTGTCAGAAACAAGCTTGGTGTTTTTGATGTTTCACATATGGGTGAGTTTTGGGTTGAGGGGCCCAAAGCTTTTGATCTTGTTCAAAGAATAAGTTCTAACGATGCCGCAGATCTTGTTGATGGCAAAGTCCAATACAATTGCATGCCTAACGAAAAAGGCGGGATAGTTGATGATTTTCTTTTATACCGGTTTAATAAACAAAAGTATCTTATGGTAGTCAATGCATCCAACATTGAAAAAGACTGGAATTGGGTAAACCTGCATAATAAAGATATTGGAGCTGAGCTTAAAAATGAATCCGATGAAATATCACTTCTTGCAGTTCAGGGCCCTCTGGCAATCAAGGCAATGCAAAAACTCACCGATGAACCGTTGGAAGATATGCCTTTTTACACTTTTAAAACTATGAAATTTGCCGGTGTTGAAAACGTTATTTTGTCTACTACAGGCTACACCGGTGAAGGAGGCTGCGAAATATATGTAAGTAATAAATATGCCAATGATGTATGGGATGCTGTAATGGATGCAGGAAAAGAATCCGGTATTAAGCCGATAGGGCTTGCCGCAAGAGACACACTTCGCCTCGAAATGGGTTTATGCCTGTACGGAAACGATATTGACGATACTACTTCGCCTCTTGAAGGCGGACTTGGCTGGATAACCAAATTTACCGATGGAAATAATTTCGTCAACAGGGAGGCTCTGCAAAAACAAAAAGAACAAGGTGTTGAAAAAAAACTGGCAGGCTTTGAAGTTATTGAAAAAGGTATCCCAAGAAAAGATTATCCGCTGCTTGATGAAGATGGTAATAAAATCGGCGTAGTAACATCAGGTACCATGTCTCCAACATTAAAAAAACCTATAGGTATGGGGTATGTGAAAACAGGTTACCATAAATCGGGCACTGAAATTTTTGTTGAAATAAGAGGAAAAGCTTTAAAAGCACAGGTTGTAAAACGTCCTTTTGTTAAAAATTAACCGCTGTTTTGGTTGTTTTAATCCGCTATTAATTACCTGCTATCTGTTACTTTATTAAAACGTATTAGACCTGTTATTTATTAAGCAGCTGAATGCCGGTAAATAACATAATTATATATAGATGATAAAACATATCGAAACATGTTTTAGTCCGATGCTTTTTCAATTATTTGAAAAACAAGGCCGTCTGATAGTTGTTGCCGATATTTTCCGTGCAACATCATCGATTTGTGCGGCTTTTGGCAATGGTGCGAAAGAGATCATAGCCGTGTCGGAAAAATCAGAATGTCTTAAATATAAAGAAAAAGGATATATTGTTGCAGGCGAACGGGAAGGCAAGATTTTGGATTATGCCGATATGGGTAATTCGCCTGACGACTTTTTAACTCCGGAAATAAAAGGCAAATCAATAGTTTTAAATACGACAAACGGCACGCGCACAATCAGGATTGCCAGCGAATATAATAATCCGGTGGTTATAGGTGCATTCATAAACCTGGGGGCTTTAACAGAGTACATAATAAAAGAAAATAAACATGTACTGATATTTTGTTCCGGATGGAAGGACCATTTCAGCCTTGAAGATTCACTGTTTGCCGGAGCACTGGCAAACGAAATTTTAATTAAGTCAAATGATCGCTATTATACTAAATGTGATGCAACACATGCGGCAATGGATATCTGGAAAGCAGCAAAGAACAATCCCAGGAAATACATAGATAAAGCCGCTCACCGATCACGCTTAAAATATATGAAACTAGATAACGTTATTGATTATTGTATGAAAATAAGTACTGTAAATGTAATACCGGTGTTGAAAAATAACCGTTTGATTAATTCGAATGAAACCCTCATTAACTGAACGTTCATAAAAGCAAATGAACCTAGCGAACTTAGCGAAGCGATCTCACGAGCAAAGCGAGTAACCGATCTCGTGACCGAAGGGAACAATAAAGCATGAGGGTTCGCTACTAAGGCACCAACACGAAGCTGATAGTATTGATTGTCAAGTTCTTAGAGTTATTTCACTTCGTTCAATATAAGCTTAGTGTCTTCGAGTCTTCGTGGCATAAAAGAAATATAAATGATACCATCAAAATAGTCAATTTTAATAGAATTGTTATAAATCTTGATATTCATGAGTTTCAAAAAATTTTAATCGGACAGTAGTGATTTGTTAATAAGGTCAAAAAGATAAGCAGATGTATACTATTTTTAAATATAAAAAAACTTTATATATACTGGCAGTAACAGTATTAATAGTTTTACTGCCGGTTGATTTGCAGTCTTTTGGTTTTTTTGCACACCGGAAGATCAACCGTATGGCTGTATTCACTCTTCCACCCGAGATGTTGCCTTTTTATCGCAAACATATTGAATACCTTACCGAGAGGTCGATAGACCCTGACCGCCGTGCCCATGCCGTAGCCGGTGAAGCACCACGGCACTATATAGACATTGATCATTACGGCGAAAACCCTTTCGATATCGTTCCCCGAAAATGGGAAGATGCCGTTGAAAAATTTACAGAAGATACATTACAGGAATATGGGGTTGTTCCCTGGCATATTGAAGTTATGATGCGCAGACTCACATATGCTTTCATGGATAAGGATGTTGACCGTATCCTCTATAATTCGGCACACCTCGGACATTATATTGCCGATGCCTGTACCCCGCTGCACACAACATTGTATTATGATGGGCGTACGCCCGAACAAAGAGGCATACACGCCCTTTGGGAAAGCAGGCTGCCCGAATTGTTTGCCGATGATTACAGCTATTTTGTCGGAAGTGCCGAGTATATCGAATCACCACCGGACAGAGCATGGGAATTAGTAAAAATAAGCCACCATAAAGTTGATACCATATTCGAAATATATGACCATCTTTATGAAACAATGCCCCCGGATATGATATATGCACACGAAATGCGTGGACAAAGCTTTGTAAGACCATACTCAAGAACTTTTTCAGAAGCCTTTCATGAAAAAATGAACGGTATGGTTGAACGTCAAATGCAACTTTCTGTTAAATCAGTAGGCGACTTCTGGTTTACCGCATGGGTTAATGGTGGCCAACCCGATTTGCTGGAACTTCTTGACGAAAAAATCAGCGAAGCACATAGGAAAAAAATAGAAGAACAGCAAAAAGAATGGGAAAGTGTTCAAGAATCCTTAGATAGAGAAGGTTTTGAATGAAAATTATTTAAAAAGCTCCTTAATTTTTCAATAAAACAATAAAATCTCATGAGTTAACTTGTATGTCACCGGCCGGTAACGGGTAAAAAGCTATAATAATCAGAAAAAAATTTTGTTATGATTTTTTATGATAATCAAGCAAAATAAAGATAAGAAAATTACGTAGATATAGTAAAGAAAGATTAACTGAAAGTGATTTTGGTTAATAATTTGGTTTATTGGTTAATTGGTTAATTGGTTAATTATTGGTTGTACGAAAAGGCTGCTTATTCAGGCAGCCTTTTTTTGTTTTGTCAAATTAATTGAAAAAAGAATATTCTGAAAATTTAATTACAGCTTGTTTATTTTTGAATAGTTAACTAAATTCGTACAAAAATACGTATTATATATGAATGAGCAATTTCTTCAATATATTTGGAAAAACAAGCTGATAAAAACACAAAACATTCGCACCTGGCAAGGTCATACCCTATGTATACAGGATTTCGGCATTCAGAATAATGATGCCGGGCCCGATTTCATTAACAGTATAATTGAAATGGATGGCATAAAATGGGCTGGAAATGTTGAAATACACGTAAATACATCCGACTGGTATAAACACAATCATCACAAAGACGATAAGTATAAAAACATCATATTGCATGTTGTATATGAAAATGACCTGGATGAAAAAGATACCGCCTTATCGCGAGTGCCTGTATTGGAAATCAAAGACTTATTCGATAAAAAGCTTTTTTATAAATACCGGGGTTATTTATTATCAAAAAACCGGATACCATGTCAATCCGATATAGATAAAACGGAAGGTATCCTTATAATGAGCTGGTTGAACCGGCTGCTGGCTGAACGGCTTGAAAGAAAAGCCGCAGAAATCAACCACTATTATAACTATTTCAACAACGACTGGACAGAAACGCTTTACTTCTTTCTTTGTAAAAATTTTGGTTTCAAAAAGAATGGCGTCGGTTTTGAGATGCTGGCCAAAAGCCTTCCCTATAAGATTTTAATAAAACATAAAGACCAGGTATTACAAATAGAAGCGCTTTTGTTCGGACAGGCAGGTTTGTTAAACGAGTCCTTTTCCGAACCATACACGAAAAATTTATATAGTGAATACAGGTTTTTGAGTAAAAAATATAACCTGAAGCCTGTTAACAGCACGTTGTGGAAGTTTTCCAAATTAAGACCGCCTAATTTCCCTACTATACGTTTAGCCCAGCTTGCGCAAGTTATCCATATATCCGGAAATATCTGGAAGATGATGATAAACAACGAAGACCCATTGTCAATTAAAAAAATATTTTTTGTCAAAGCATCCGAGTACTGGAATGATCATTATATGTTCGAAAAAGAATCGCCGGGCAAACCCAAAAAACTTGGTGAATCATGTATCGAGAACATTCTCATAAACACTGTTGCGCCTGTTATGTTCGTTTACGGCAAACATGCCAACAAACATACAATGTGCGAAAAAGCTATTAATCTATTATCTGAATTAAAGCCCGAAAAGAATTCGATAATCAACAACTGGGAAAAAATCGGGCTAAAA
>PWZB01000063.1 GCA_003567625.1 Bacteroidales bacterium
AAGGCAAAACAGGTTTTCTGGTAAATTCAATTGACCAGGCAGTTGATGCAATAACACAAGTGAAAGCCATAAACCGCGCTTACTGCCGTCAATGGGCAGAGTCTAATTTTTCAACCGATAAAATGACTGAAGACTATATAGAGGTTTATAAGAAGGTTATATAATTATACCGGTACAAGCTTTTTTAACAGTTCCTGTATATCAACCGACATAAAGCCTGACCCTGTATCCGATAATCCATAAGGTATTATGATTTTATTATTATGGATCATAGCGCCGCATGAATATACCACATTGGGGACATACCCTTCTCTTTCTTCTTCGTTAGGTATAAGTAAAGGCTGTTCAAGTCTGCCAATTTCTTTTGTGGGGTTGTCCAGGTCCAGCAAGCTGGCACCCAGGCAATATCTTCGAACCGGCCCTACACCATGAGTAATTACAAGCCATCCATCAGCTGTTTCTTCTGGCGCACCACAATTACCAACCTGAATATATTCCCATGGATATTTAGGTTCCTGAATCTTAACAGGCTCATCCCATATATTTATATTATCAGAAAAGCCAATGTAGCTGTTAATACCATCAATACGCGACAGCATCACGTATTGCCCGTTGATTTTGCGAGGAAACAACGCAAGGTTTTTGTTTTGAGCACCTTCACCATGCAATGGCTTGACTTCGAAGTTATGAAAGTCTTTCGTTAAAATCAGCTTCGGCAAAATAGTATAGCCGTCATAAGCAGTATATGTGGCATAATAAGTAACCTCCCCGTCATCATCAACAAATCTCACGAACCTGGCATCTTCAATACCTTTACGTTCGGTAGTTGAAATTGGAAATATCACTCTTTCGGATATATCAGTATCACGCGAAAACTTGATCTCATATTGTGAATCGGCAAGCCAGATGATCTCTCTTATTGCCCTTTTAGTATTTTCATTAGCATTATTCTTATCAAGAGCATCATTAACAGAACGAAGCAATTCATTATAAACAAATTTTTCGTTTAGCGGTTCGATTACTTGCGAAATAATGCCCTTATCCACTTTCATCTCACTAAGCTTATTAATAAATGTTTTTTTATTGTAATTATGCAACCTGACTGTTTCTGCTTCATCCACATAGCGACCCGATTTTTCAAAATGCATGTCGCCCTTATAATCAATAACTCCCGTATGAAATACTATACTTGAAACATGCCCTTCACCTGTAGCCCTGAAACTGACTATAACTCTTTTAGAACCTTCTTCCAGCCCGGTTTGATCGGGTGATTCAACCATAGAGGGATTAAAAAAAGCTGCTGATTTAATAGAATATTCCATAGAACAATAGGAACCTATAAGCAGTTTTTTTTCCTCACTTAAATGTTTAAAATCAATGGAGGTGTCTTTGAGCAAATCTTTTATTTTTTCATAATGCTGTTTGAATTTTTTTGTAAGATTTCGGTGACGTTTGGCAAATTCGCGTAAGGTTTGAGTCAAAGTAACCTCAACATCTTCTTCATTCATATCTATAACTTTCTGCACAAGGTCTTTGGAACGTTCCACACTATTATAAAAAAACCGGATTATTATCCTCTTAAAATCCGGATAAAACCGGTTTGGTTTACGCTCTATAATGATTCTCATATAAAAATAATTTTAACTTTTGTTTGACAAATATATACCGTTAAACAATAAAATATCAACAGTAAAATACTTATAAGCCTGCTTCCATTTTAAGATAATCCAACATCAGATCAATATCAAAAGGCTTTATACCTGCTTTTTCAAGATATTTACGGTCTTCATTGAAAGATGTTTCGAATTGATTAAATTTTTCCCATTTTCTCATGCTGTTTTTATACAGTTCTATAGCATTCCGTGGGTTATTCATAGCCCAATATACATGTGCCAGGTTCACCAGGTCATATTTGTTATCAGGTTCGTTTGACAACAACCTTTCAAAATAATCTTTTGCGGTATCATACTTTTCCAGCAAGAAAGAACACCATGCAAGCGGCCTTCTGATCTTTATGTTTTCGGGGGCAAGTACTTCTACCTTAAAATAATATTCAAGGGCTTCCTCGTATCGTTCAAGGTAAATAAGACACTGGCCAATGTTTGCCTGTATGTTCAGGTTTTCAGGGTCATTTTTTTCACCATCGCGGTAATACATTAAAGCCTCCTGCCAGCGGTTAAGGTACTTGCAACACAATGCCATCTTAAGTATTATCCAGTTACGGTTGGTTTCTATTAAATCTGCCTTCTTGTAATAATTAAGGGCTTTTTCAAAATTACCCGTCTTCTGGTAACAAAAAGCAATCTTTTCAAAAAGCTCTATATTGCTTTTATCCTCATCAAACAAATCAAGAAAAACTTTTAAAGCGTCATCATAAAACTTTTTATCAAAATAGAACTCGCCGATATTGCGAATTGTTTTCTCATCTCTAACCAACAGTTTTACAAACCGTGTTTCGTGCAAAGGCAAAGAGAAGCCGAAGATATCATCAAACTCCCTGCGCCATGGATGTAACTTGAAAAACCGGTAAAGATCCTGGAAATATTGGGTGTAAATACTTTTTGTCCGTGCAAAACTGTTAATAATATCTTCGTCTTTTTCTATTTCACCTATGTTCTCCATTTCTGCATTCAGCATGTTCATCATCATATTTTTCTGACTGTCGGGTATCAGGTTAAGATTAAAACAGAACGAGTACTTATCAGAGTTACACATAAAATAGGTCTTTTCCAGTTTTTCGACCAGGGGAGTCAGGTCAAGCTCTTTTTCCGGTTCTTTAATAATAGTTTGCAGGAAATGGTTTTCAGCATAAAACGGTATCAACCAGTTGCTTATTTGGTTAAAGAAAGGGAATCTTTTAAGCTGTGAAAAAGCACTCATAAAAACGTCCATACCCTCCATCTGCATTTCGGTAAACTCTTGCAGTTTATTAAGAAGGTCGGGAGAGTCTTGAAAAACTGTTTCCCAGTCAGGGTTTTCCGCATCGCTTATTGGGTCTTTGAAAATGTTTTCCAAATCAAGTTTCTCTTCAATTTTAGGACGCATTTTCAATATCTCAGGCATGATATCCTTTTCCCATTTTCGCGTAACCTTTTCCGTTTCTCTCGACCTGGTAAACTGAATAAGGATTGCCTCAATATTCTGCTGTATATTTGGAAAGTTTTTCAGCTTTTCTGTTTGTTCCTGCAAAGATGGATATAAATAGAATCTTTCGTTATACTTGAGAAAAGTCATAAAAAGACCGACCATGGCTCTTTGCCAGACTGTTTCTTCCTGCTTTTCAACAAAACGAAACAATACCATGAACTTATTAACATCGAAATATCTCAGCAAACTTAGCGTCAAAGCACTAACTACAAGACACTTGTCGTGCCACGGCAATTTTTTTGAATCGCAAACATTGTTAAGCAGGTTTATTTCCTGCTCCGAATATTTGTCGGAAAGCCATATAATGTTGAACACCTTTATCAATCCCTCTTCGCGTGACATCATACGTTCACTTCCTGCTACCTTTGATTGTTTCAGGATTGATACAAGCTTGCTGTCGTAAGTCAGCGCTTCGAGAATGTTAAGTGCTTCCAGTCTTTCCGGCGAACGCGTTTTTTCAAATTGGGCTTTAATAGAATAAATATTTCCGGCCGCAAACCTGGTAAGCAACTTTTCGCGAAGCTCGTCGGCAAGCTCAAGCAATGAACGGATAAGGTAATTATAGACCTTATCACGTTCGGGATCTTTTGTGTCTGAAAAAGAATGTTGAAGAAGGTTTCTGTATGTTTCAAGGTATTTGTCGACCTGGTCGTTCAAGTACTCTTCACCTGTTGCCGAGATAAGATGCCGAATTACTTTTATACCATCCAGCACTTTACGCCCATGAAATCTTTTACAGGCTGTTTCGTATAATTTGTTAATCTGTGATTTTTGCATAAAACCGTTAATTCTTTAGGTGCGAATTTAATTGATTTTTGTTGAACACGACCATTTAAAAAACCATATTATTATCCCCATTGATTAAAAGTGCAGGTTGCCGAAAGCTGGCTTAAGCATGAGATTTTCAAAATCTTTATCATATCTCCTTATAATTTAAACGGTTAACACTTTACAATCTTACTATATCAGAGCTGAAACATCCTGATAAAAAAAATATTATTTTTGC
>PWZB01000045.1 GCA_003567625.1 Bacteroidales bacterium
AAATGGATTGTAAATACTTCTTTTGTCTGAAAATAATTGTTTTAGCATGTTGTTTACATATTGAAATTAGACATAAAAAACTACTTTTGACCGGTTTCAAGAGCATTGATCTTTTGTATTATCTCGTCAAGCTTATTTCTCACACTGGGATAACTAAGACCCAGGTGTTTTGCCATTTCCTTTAAACTTCCGCTGCGTTTGACAAATTCAATTATAAACGTCTGATCTTCCTGGGGAAGGGAAACAAGCAGCGGAAGCGGAAACTTACCGTTTACCCTGGTTGCACAGTCCGTGCATTCCAACGATGTTACCTCAAGTGGTAATGTACATGACGGACAATAAAGCGGCATTTTCTTTGACATAATTTCTTTTTTTGTGGCAAAAATAAAACAATATTCAATAAAATCAAGTTAAAAGTGAATAAGATTAAAAAAAGTTTAATAAAGTTGATTTTTTTAAGATTTTTTTATTTCTTTAATCTTCAGATTTTATAGATATATTTGCAATTGAACTTAAAATCCTTTTCCAATGCAGATGACGCAATCACATTTAAAAACATTAATGATAGATACCTCTACAGGTTTTTACAAGATTTTGCGCTATGAGATAGGCAATTTTTGGGGTCCGGTAGATTTGGGTATTCATTTGGCAAAGAGGTATGATAGTTTGAATATAGGCACGGGCTTGCTGGCCGGTTCTATTTTCCCGGGCTCAAACCGTCTGGTCTTTAATGGTTTCAGTCCTTGCTGGCATGGGTTTTATGTTTCCTCAATGGGTGGTGCCGGCCTGGTATTTGATGATCTTGGTATTAATATGGTTTCTGTTAGCGGTAAAGCCAATACTCCATCGGTGCTTTATCTGAACCGGGTACATGGCGAGGAGATCGAGGTTGAGATCATACCTGTGCGTTTGCGCAAGATATGGGAGCAAGGCAGAAAAGGGGTTTATTCTTTGATGGAGCATACTCTTGAACTTTTCAAAGATCGCTATGAAAATGATCCGCGGATACTTGCCACAGGGCCTGCATCATTATTTACCGACTTCGGGGCTATTGGTTCCGCACCCGTTCGTAAAGGGAAATTAACATATGTTGACTGTTGGGCAGGAAGAGGAGGATTTGGTACCAAATTGCTGAAAAAACATGGTGTTGCAGCTGTCATTTATGGAGGAACACATATTGACGAAGATTTTCGCGACAGGAATGTAGCTGATTCGTGGTTTCAGGACAGATACCAAAAAAAGCTTTCTGCAAAAGATATGGAAACTACAACCAAATACCGGTATGATCCGGCATTTAATACCGGTGGCACATTCGGTGTAAACTTTGCTACTGTCGAAGATTATATTATTGCTTTCAATTACAAAACCATATACTGGACTGACAAACAACGTCTTAAACTGCATAAGGAGTTTGTTGTGGATCATTATCTGAAGCAGTTTAACGAAGAAACCATTAAACCCAAAAATCAAAAAACCTGCGGAGAACCTTGTGGTGCAGTATGCAAGAAGATGAAAGACCATTTCAAAAAAGATTTTGAGCCTTATCAGACTATGGGTCCATTATGTGGAATTTTTGATCAGCGTGCAGCCGAGCTGGTAAATCATAAAGCCGACACCCTGGGATTTGATGCTATTTCGGTAGGTGGTGTGTTAGCATGGCTCATGGAATGTATTGCGGAAGATATCATTAAACCCAAAGAGCTGGGGGTTAATGGCAAACCCAGGTTTGATACGGAAGGTTTTGATGTAGTAAAAGATTCAATGCATAATGCTAAAATAGCCGTTGCTCTTTTGGAGGAGATAGCTTCGGAAAACAGCAAGATAAACCTTATGGAAGGTGCACGCAAGTATGCCAGGAATCTTGCGCGAACTAAAGGAATGGATGTTTTGAATAAGTTCGTTTATAATGCTTTTGCACGACACGGATGGATGGTGCCGAATCAATACTGGACCTCAGGAGTGCTCAGTCCGATGGGTATCATGGGGAAATACTACAACGATTATGGAAAAGACTTTATTGCGCCGCGTGATCTGGGTCATCAAAATGCACATAGAATGATAAAAGAGCTGATGCTTGACAATACGGGTATTTGCCGGTTTCACAGGGCATGGGCAGAAGATATGATGCCCGCCATCATTGATAAGCTGTTTGGACAAAAAAAGAAATTCCTGCGCTCGGTAGCTTTAACCGCAAGCCGCATAAATAGCCGCAATGCTTCAATATTTTGGGAAAGTAAAAGAAATATTGACTTCGTGCATAATTTCCTGAAAAAGAAAATGGAGAAAGGTGATAACAGCCCGGAATTAAAACATTGGTGTGATAGATTCGACAATGAACCCAAAGAGGCTGCGATTGACTTTTGGTATGAAATACATAAAGGTATTCATGAATCCTTGAGAGAGTTCCCTGATTAAAATCAAGGGATTTTAATTTATCCTTATTATCATACAGAATTATTCCATGCCATACCCGGCTAATGGCTATCCAGGTGTGTTGATATGTTATTTGACAGACGTTAAATCAGGCTGAAAGACTTAAACCGTTGCCTCATGCCATGCCCCTGTTCTTTCGGGGCATAGCACTCGACATTTGTTAATTTTATTCCGGTTTGAAATCAAAATTTAATCCTTTCGCTACTCTTGAAGCCAATTCTTTGTCTGTTTTATGGAAATGGTTTAGTTGCCTGTTTATGATTTCATCGCGTTTTTCACCTTCAATACCGCTCATGTGATTCACTATATTGTTTATGGTATTATCCTGTTCTTTTTTCGTCATTACTTTTCTGAACAGGTCTCCGGGTTGTGTGAAGTGATCGTCATCGTTTTGATTACGGTCGTACCAGTCAGCTATGTTTGAATCAAGTTCCATGGGCGGTTCTTTGTATTTCTGGTCGGCTTCGATATTATCAAAGCTGTTGGGGTAGTAGTTGGGCTTATCGCCGCTATTATCATCCACCCGCATGAAGCCGTCACGCTGATAATTATGCACTTTGTTCAATGGTCTGTTCACGGGTATTTGTTCATAATTAGGGCCAAGGCGATGGCGATGTGCATCGGGATAAGACAGCAAACGGCCTTGCAACATCTTGTCGAAAGAATATCCGATACCATCTGCGACGTGTGCCGGTGCAAAAGCTGCCTGTTCCACATCGCGGAAATAGTTTTCAGGGATCTTGTTCAGCTCCAGCTCCCCTGCTTCAATTAAGGGGAATTCACCCTGAGGCCAGACTTTAGTGAGGTCGAAAGGGTTCCATCTGAATTTTTTGGCCTTCTCTTCGGTCATCACCTGAATGTTGAACGTCCACCTGGGAAAATCTCCGGCTTCGATAGCCTTAACCAAGTCCTCTTGTGCCCAGTCAGGGTTTTTGCCGCGCATCTCATCGGCTTCAGGGCCGGTGAAATTTTTGATGGATTGCTTTGTTTTTACATGAAATTTTACCCACACCCTTTCATTTTTATCATTTATCATGCTAAAGGTATGACTGCCGAAGCCGTTCATGTACCTGTAGCTGTAAGGTGTCCCCCTGTCGCTGAAGAGTATCATTACCTGGTGCATGGTTTCAGGGTTAAGGCTGAAAAAGTCCCAAAACATATTGGGATCTTTCAGGTTGGTTTTGGGATTTCGCTTTTGAGTGTGAATGAAATCACCGAATTTTTTGGGGTCTTTGATAAAAAACACAGGAGTGTTATTACCTACCAGGTCCCAGTTGCCGTCTTCGGTATAAAATTTCATGGCAAAGCCTCTTGGGTCACGTTCGGTATCTGCGCTGCCTTTTTCACCACCCACAGTAGAGAAACGTACAAATACCGGGCATTCGTTGCCCACTTTGCCGAACAGTTTGGCACGTGTGTATTTGGTAATATTGCGGGTTACCCTGAACGTGCCAAAAGCACCGGTTCCCTTGGCGTGAACCACGCGCTCGGGAATGCGCTCACGGTTAAAATGTGCCATTTTTTCGTGCAACACAACATCCTGCAACAGTACCGGACCACGAGGACCAACGGTCATACTGTCTTCATTTTTTGCATACGGAATGCCGGATGCCGTTGTTAGTTTTTTCTTGTCTTTCATATACGTGTTTTTAAGTTAGTAATTTCTTTATTTATGAATAAAATTAGCAAATATTTATAAAACAA
>PWZB01000122.1 GCA_003567625.1 Bacteroidales bacterium
CACAAATGGACATTTTGAAATAGAACCAGGTTTTTGTTATGTGTTTTGTTTTACTTTATCGACGGGGTTTCCGGGGTTTTTTGGTTATTTTTGTTTTGTACGTTTTGAAATGTCGGCCATAGAATGGTTGAAATCATTTGAAATTCGAAATGAATTGATTTTGGACGAATACATTATAATGCCTAATCATTTGCATGCCATTGTGGTATTGAAAAAAAACGGGAATAATGAAACCGAAATTGGGGAATCGTTTGGTGGGCGTGGCGCAAACGATTCGCACGATTCGCACGGTTCGCACGATTCGCACGTAGCACGTAGAGACGCACGGCCGTGCGTCTCTACAATCCAACAAAACAAACAAATCCCACCAAAAAACCGAAAAACCACAATTTGCCCGCAAACCAAAATCAATTTCATCATTTGTTGGCGGGTTTAAATCGGCCGTTAATTCAAAAATTGATGATTATATTGATGAATGCAATTTGGATATTCCGAAATACAATCGAAACAACCATTTTTTTCAACCTAATTACCACGACCACATTATTCGAAATAACGCAGAATATGAAAGAATAAAAATTTACATCATAACCAATCCATTAAAATGGAAGGATGATAAATTTAATCCTGATAAAACGAACAAAGAATGACAAGGATTACCGAAAATACCATCGAAGAATTCACCATTAAGCTTTTGGCGCAAAAAGGCTACGAATACATTTATGCCCCAAACATAGCGCATGACGGAGAAACACCTGAAAGAACAAGCTATGAAGAGGTATTACTTTTAGATAGGTTACGTGAGTCGATTAGGAGAATAAATCCCACAATTCCACCTGAAATACAGGATGAAGCTGTAAAAGAACTGAATCGGATTCATTCACCGGAGCTTATCACGAATAATGAAAACTTTCATAGGATGCTTACCGAAGGTATAAAGGTAACCTATCAGAAAGACGGAAACGAAAGAGGGGATTTGGTTTGGCTAATTGATTTTGATACACCTGGTAACAATGATTTTGTTGTAGCAAATCAATTTACGGTTATAGAAGAAGGCATCAATAAACGCCCTGATGTTGTACTATTTGTGAACGGAATTCCCTTGGTTGTAATGGAATTGAAAAATGCTGCCGACGAAAAAGCTACAATAAGATCAGCCTTTGACCAGATTCAAACCTACAAATCAACTATTCCCAACATCTTTACTTACAATGCTTTTTCTGTTATTTCGGATGGCCTGGAAGCAAAAGCCGGAACTATTTCGGCAGAAATGAGCCGTTTTATGGCATGGAAATCCGCTGACGGCTTAGTAGAAGCCTCAGGATTGGTAAGCCAGTTAGAAACACTTATCAATGGAATGCTAAATAAGGAAACATTACTTGATTTGATTCGCCATTTTGTTGTTTTTGAAAAATCAAAAAAAGTTGAGTTTTCGAAATCACTTACCCATAGCGCCGGTGAAGACCTTGAAACAGGGGTTACAACAATATTTACTGTCAAAAAATTAGCAGCCTATCATCAGTATTATGCAGTAAACAAAGCAATAGAGTCTACTCTGAGAGCAACAGGATATGAAGACAGAGCTTTAGACGAACAGTTGTATGGTTCTTCTGACACTGGATTAACGGTTAACGGCAATATAATGGCATCCCCCGAACTCTATGGTATGGCTGGTGTAAAATCTCAGCCAAAAGGTGACAGAAAAGGCGGAGTGGTCTGGCATACACAGGGTAGCGGCAAGTCTCTTACAATGGTGTTTTTTACCGGAAAGCTAGTTTTAACTCTCAACAATCCTACAGTGGTTGTAATCACCGACCGTAATGATCTGGATGACCAATTGTATGATACTTTTGCTTCTTCGGTTCATCTTCTACGTCAGGAGCCTAAACAGGCTAAAGACCGTGAGGATTTAAAAGAAAAACTCAAGGTTGCTTCAGGTGGCATAATTTTTACTACAATTCAAAAATTCCAACCGGATAATGGCAATGTTTATGAGATGCTATCAAATAGAGAAAACATAATTGTTATAGCAGATGAAGCACACCGGACACAATATGGTTTTAAAGCCAAAACTATTGACGAAACGGATGAAAATGGTGATGTAGTTGGAAAAAGAATTGCTTATGGCTTTGCAAAATACATGCGTGATGCTTTACCTAATGCAACTTATATTGGGTTTACCGGTACACCTGTTGAAAGCACAGATAAAAACACACCTGCAGTTTTTGGAAACTATATTGATGTTTATGATATAGCAAAAGCTGTTGACGACGGAGCAACAGTTAAAATTTACTATGAAAGCCGTTTGGCAAAAGTTAATCTAAGTGAAGAAGGTAAGCAGCTTGTTGAAGAACTGGATGCAGAATTGAATAATACAGACCTTACAGATAATCAAAAAGCTAAAGCTAAATGGACACAGTTAGAAGCTTTGATTGGAAGTGAAAAAAGAATAGAAAACATTGCAAAGGATATAATACAACATTTCGAACAACGGCAAGAAGTTTTTGAAGGCAAAGGAATGATAGTTTCAATGTCCAGAAGGATTGCGGTTGATCTTTATAATGAAATAGTTAAACAGAAACCCGGTTGGCATTCTGATGATTTGAGAAAAGGTGTTATAAAAGTTATTATGACAGCAGCATCTTCAGATGGTCCTAAAATGGAAAGGCATCACACCTCTAAACAACAACGAAAAATGTTGGCAGATCGCATGAAAGACCCGGATGATGAATTGAAACTTGTTATTGTCAGAGATATGTGGTTAACCGGTTTTGATGTTCCAAATTTGCACACTCTCTATATTGACAAGCCAATGAAAGGGCACAACCTAATGCAGGCTATAGCCCGTGTAAACAGAGTTTATAAAGACAAACCGGGTGGATTGGTGGTTGATTATTTGGGCATAGCATCTGATTTGAAAAAAGCGCTTTCATTTTATTCTGACTCCGGCGGAAAAGGAGACCCTGCTATTACACAAGAAAAAGCAGTGGATTTGTTATTAGAGAAAATGGAAGTAGTTTCGAATATGTTTTATGGGTTTCCTTATGAAGATTATTTCCAAGCAGATACGTCTTCAAAATTATCAATGATATTGAAAGCTGAAGAACACATTCTCAGCCTTGAGGATGGTAAAAAGCGTTTCATTAATGAAGTTGCAGCACTTTCAAAAGCTTTTGCAATAGCTGTACCCCACGAGAAAGCACTGGATGTAAAAGATGAGATTTCATTCTTTCAGGCAGTAAAGGCAAGATTGGCAAAATTTGATGATGATATAAGCAATGTTAAATCTAATGAAGAAATAGAAACAACTATTCGCCAGGTAATAGACAGGGCTTTAGTATCAGAGAAAGTAATAAATGTTTTTGATGCTGCTGGTATCAAAAAGCCAAATATTTCAGTTCTTTCAGAGGAATTCTTATTGGAATTAAAAGAAATGGAACATAAGAATGTAGCCCTGGAAGTTTTAAAAAAGCTGCTAAATGATGAGATCAAATCACGTTCAAAAAGGAATTTAGTTAAAAGCCAATCATTAATGGAAATGCTTGAAGACTCGATTAGAAAGTATCATAACAAGATATTAACTGCTGCTGAAGTTATTGAAGAACTAATAGAGCTAAGTAAGGAAATAGTTAACTCGGATAACGAAGCAAAAGAAATGGAGCTTTCCGATTTTGAATATGCTTTTTACACAGCCGTAGCAAACAACGAAAGTGCCCGGCAACTCATGAAGCAGGAAAAATTAAGAGAACTCGCCGTTATATTAACAGAGAGAGTAAAACAAAATGCCACAATTGACTGGAAAATAAAAGAAAATGTCAGGGCAAAGCTAAAAGTAATAATTAAACGAACACTGCGGCAATATGGCTATCCGCCTGACATGCAAAAATTAGCTACCGAAACAGTATTGAAACAAGCCGAAATGATTGCGGAAGAACTAACAGCATGTTGAGTTAAGTGCTTAGTTGCAATTAGAACTGCGAGCCTTCTGAGTTTTATGCTGATCGTTCAGTAAAAGCTTTGGCTGAGATATATTTCTTTAAATTATTATAATTTTACAAACCATTAACATCAAAACAATCATACTTCAACTTTAATGTTCAGAAACTGGAAAATAAAAATACTC
>PWZB01000142.1 GCA_003567625.1 Bacteroidales bacterium
TGCTTTGTTTGAGTATTGTTTAAGAAATACCCGTGGTGTACGGCGGCTGGGTTCGGCGGCTGTTGACCTGGCATATGTTGCCTGTGGGCGGTTTGACGGCTTTTTTGAATACGGCTTAAATTCATGGGACGTTGCTGCCGGCACTTTCATAGTCCAACAAGCCGGGGGTAAGGTATCTGACTTCTCAGGCAGCGACAATCACATCTTCGGAAAAGAGATAGTTGCTACCAACAACTTTATAAATAATGAATTTATGGAAATCGTAAAAAAAAGCATAGGGAAAAGTGCATAATACAAAGAGTATTTGGCAGGGCTTACGGAACCGGCATGTCAAAAATTTCCAAACAGATAAAGCACTTTTCAGCTAAATGATTATTTTTGACAAAAATTTTAAACTAATAAAACAAAAAAGATGGATGCGAGAGTCAGTATTATAATGGGCAGCACTTCCGACTGGAAAGTTATGGAGCAAGCTGCAAAATTATTGGATGAGATGGAAATCCCATTTGAGATTAATGCATTGTCAGCACACAGGACTCCCGAAAAAGTTATGCAATTTACTGAAAATGCTCATAACAAGGGGGTTCAGGTTATCATTGCCGGTGCCGGAGCTGCCGCTCACCTGCCGGGCGTGATTGCCGCCGGAACTCATCTCCCGGTAATCGGAGTACCGGTTAAATCCTCAAATTCGCTTGACGGTTGGGACTCCATATTATCAATATTGCAGATGCCAGCCGGAATACCTGTAGCTACCGTTGCCCTTGATAATGCCCGCAATGCTGCTATCCTTGCAATGCAAATACTATCAATCGGAGATGAAAATATCAGGCAAAAACTCTTACAGTTCAAAAAAGATTTAAAAAATAAAGTTGTACAGGCAAACGATGATCTGAAAGAAATCAAATTCAGTTTTAGAGTGTAACCTGAAAAACCCGGCACTTATTTTGAATCTTTGAAATTTATTAAAAGTTTGTAGCTTTGTACTTCTTTACTTGACCACCAATTACTTTATTAATATTTAAAAGCGGATATTTGTCATTTTTCCGGGGGAATGTTTTTTTGAGAAAAATATGTTTTACCTAAAATTCTAAAATGAATTATAAAAAATCACTGCCGAGCGAAGCGAGACAACGAACACAATATAATTAAACACTCTGTGAGTAAATTCCAAAACACAAATGGCAACCTAGCGTAGCCCGGTTAAGTTTTGATCATTGTTTACAAATTTATTATTTACCAGGTGTTCACGAGCTCGCAATGTTACTTCCTTCGGTCTCGGTCTCCCGTTGGTCAACACGTTCGGTTGTTTTTTGTTATTTATTATTCCAATTTAGAAATTTAAGTTTTAATTAAATATTCTTTTAATTTAATTTGATATGAAAAAGTTATCAGTAATTGCTTTTGGCGGAAACGCATTGTTAAAAAATGATCAGGCGGGCACCATAGATGAGCAGGAGCAGAATGTTTATGATACGTGTCAGCACCTTGTTGATCTGATTAAACTTGGTTATGACATTGTTATAAGTCATGGAAACGGCCCGCAGGTTGGTAATGTATTGCTTCAACATGAAGCAGGTAACCGTCTTTACGGCTTGCCAAAGCAGCCGATTGATTTTTGTGTAGCCGAAACGCAGGGTTCTATAGGTTTTATGATTGAGCAGCAACTAAGTAATGTTTTGGCTGAACATGGTATTACGCGAAACATAATAACTCTTGTAACCCAGGTTATAGTTGACAAGAAAGACGAGGCTTTCAAGAATCCCACCAAGCCGGTGGGCCCATTCTATTCAAAGGAAGAAGCTGATGAACTTGCCGAAAAAAACGGATGGGTATTTCATGAAGATCCGCGTAAACGCGGCTGGAGAAGAGTTGTAGCTTCGCCTGAACCTTTAGACATACCTAATTGGAACGTTGTCGAAAAATTGGCACGCGAAAGGAATATAGTAATTACTGCAGGTGGTGGCGGAATCCCTGCGTATACAGACAAAAAAGGTAAGATTACAGGTATTGACGCGGTTATTGACAAAGACCTGGCTTCATCGCTGTTAGCTGCCAAAATTAAAGCTGATGAGTTCTTCATCCTAACTGATATACCCAACGTATATATAAATTTTCATAAGCCCGGCGAGAAAAAACTTGAAAAAATCACGGTTAAGGAAATCAAGAAATACCTGGCTGATGGACATTTTGCCGAAGGAAGCATGGCACCTAAAGTAAGGGCATGTATACAATTTATCGAAAACAGCGGTAATGAGGCTATTATAACCAAAGCATCTCAAATAAGCAAGGAAGGCAAAGGAACTACTATAACTTTGAAAATAAATAATAAAAGGTAACAGACACTGATAAAGCCGGCTGACCGGGTAAAGATGCTAATCATAATAATGCAAGTGAAGGGATATCTGTAAGAAAATATTTTGATAAAAACATACACACCAAGTCGCTATGCTTTCTTTTCTATATACACAATTACATGAACCTGATCTTCCGGATAAGCCTCGGGATCAATCTTTTGCACAACAGCCTTGAAAATATTACAGCCCGCATTAAGCACCTTTCCAATAGCCCGGTTACAGGATCTCGGAATATATCCAAGTTTGGTATCATTAAAATAAAGGGCAACCGCATTTTTATCGTAATGATTTTCAGGCTCTGTAACCATATTCAACTCTTTGCCTATCTTTATTTCATTAAACACCAACGCTCCTTCATTATAAGTAAATCCGGCAATATTAAAATGCGCAAAATGTTCTCTTTTTGATTGTTTTTTCATGACAATAAAGTTTGATTGTATGCAAAATTAATACAGGGGTTACGACAATTAATGTCGTATATTATAAATATCCGGAAATATTTTCTCTTCCGGGTATAAATTATTGTACATCGGGAAATAATATCATTCTTCCGGCATTATGTAAAACCTTAAATAAAAAGCAAGGTCTTTCATTAAATCCATGCCGGAATTCATATAAAAGAAAAGGTTATGACCTGATTGTAGCTGTCTGTGCCAAAGGCAGACGGGTGGATACATAAATTATTATGTTTTTAATTATACAAAAAAATTTATTAAAGATTACAAATCAATAAACCCGGAAAAAATAAGATAATACGTCCCTCAGTATTGGGCAATATAGCCCCTTGAATAATAACAACTTACAAAGCAATTATTTAAGAGGTTAAAAGTTTTACGTTATAAATTTTTTTGTACTAAGGTTCGGGAAAAAGATAAGGTTATTTTTTACAAACAAACTAAAAGTCCTTTATTATTATAGCCTACAGGAGGGATCAATTTCTTTAACATAATGTTTTATCACATCCAATTCCTTTGCTGTTTCACTTCCATCAAACCCTGTAATATGCTCATAATCAACAACATTCAGGAATGATTTCAGGTAATTATGAGCGACCGGCAAATATGACCAGTGCCATTTTTCTTCTTCGTAACCTCCTCCCCTGCTTTGACCGTGTGGTGTATATGGCTGGCAAAAGCCGAAAGATCCGGCATTTGCTTTAAGCCACTGATACACTTTTTCACCTTCACCCGATTCAAAATAGCTGTTTTGCAGGCTGTTCAGATCAATATCTGTACCCCAGTGGTGCCGTGATGTGCCAGGCATAGCGCTGAAGCGCAATATTTCTTTCGCACGTTCAACAGGGTCGGTAATGTCGGTAGCATAAAAATCGCCAAAAAGTTTCTGATGCCCGTTCCATTTGCTTTCCCAAATGCGTTTCTGATGATCAAAAGTACGCATAGCAGATATAATCACAAGGTCTATTCCATCATTTGCGGCAGCTTCATGCATTTTCAAAAAGGCTTCGCAGGCATCTTTATGCATATACATACCTTTGCGCGATGCATAGCGGTTATCTATCAAAACCATATTGTCAGATTTCGACGGGTCAATCTTACCCAGCAGATACTTTTTTTCTATTTCCTGAATATCGTTCATAGCGATTTGTTTTGCCGGATGCTCGCAGGTATTGTATTTTTCAGCGGTTCGTTCGACGGCGGGAGGTTTGTAAATAGCCCTTCGTGAAGCCCTTCGAGCACGTGACAACACCAAAATTAA
>PWZB01000165.1 GCA_003567625.1 Bacteroidales bacterium
AAGGTTGCCCTATTCGGGGAGTATGCAACAAAAGTGAGCATAATCGAACAATTCAGGTCAGTCATAAATTAAAAAAATTCAAAGCTAAAGCCAGGGAACTTCTGTTGAGTGAAAAAGGGAAGCGAGGACAGTAGAAAAATTCAGGATTTGGAAGAACGGATTGCAATGCTTGAGGAAGAGGTGCACGTGCTTAATAATGTAAGTGTCAAGTCAGGAGTAGAGCTAACTATTAGTGCTGAAAATGTGGTGATACATGGAGCTTTTGAGACTAAAGATGGTGTCAGGTTAGAAGTAAAAAACCCCTAATTAATTGTATTTGTTTTTCGGGTTAAGGCACAAGCGGCTTTTTCTAATTCACATGTTAATTCATTGACAAACGATGATTAATGTCTGTTTATAATGTCAAACTTTTTTGAATAACGAATAACGGTTTTTAATTAAACAATCTCATTATATCGTTAAAATTAACGTAGATCAGCAGTGACAGCAATAGTATCATTCCTATCATTTGCGCATATTCCAGAAATTTATCTGCCGGTTTTCTTCCTGCTATTATTTCGTATACCAGAAACATGACATGGCCGCCGTCCAGGGCCGGTATCGGAAGCAGGTTAATTATAGCAAGTATAACTGAGAGCAATGCTGTGATTGCCCAAAAGCTATGCCAATCCCATGTCGGAGCAAAAATACCTCCTATGGTTATAAACCCTCCAAGGCTTTCGCTAACTTTTACTTCAGGGCGGAAAAGCATTGCAAAACCGCGCAGATTTTCAACGGTTGTTTGATATGCTTTGACAGCGCCTGCAGGTATGGCTTGAAAAATAGAATAATTAACAGTTTCAAATGTCAAAAGTTCGGAAACATGCTTTACATAAACTCCAATTACGGCTGTTTCGGGTATCTGTAAGGGTATTTTTTTTATTTCCTCATTTCTTTTTACCGAAAGGGTCACTTGTTCGCCTTTATAATTGGTGACCTCATTTCGGAATTCATGGAAAGACCATGTTTCTTTGTCGTTAATGCCTATAATATGGTCGTTTTTCTTTATGCCGGCTTTTTTTGCAACACTGCCTTCTTCAAGTTCTGCAACAATAAAGGGAAACCTTACATCAATAAAGCCTGCGCCTCTTGCTGAAACCAGCTTGCCGAAAAATTCAGGGGGCACGTTTATATTTATTGTATCGTTGTTTCTTTTAACAGTGACAATTTCTGCATCGTCTCTTATGAATTTCATTCGTATTTCGTTGAAATCATCCACTTTTTTATTGTTAACGGCAATTATCTTGTCTCCTGTTTTCAAACCTATTTCCTGAGCCAGGGAGTCAGCCACTATGCCATGTTTCAGATTTTCTGCCGGCAGGTAAGTCTCTCCTGAAACAGTGAGCATACCTATGTATATTATAATTGCAAGCAACAGGTTGAAAGTAACTCCGGCAACCATTATGATCAGACGTTGCCATGCCGGCTTTGACCTGAACTCCCATGGCTGCGGCGGCTTTTTCATCTGATCCTTGTCCATAGACTCGTCAATCATACCCGAAATCTTAACATATCCGCCCAATGGAAGCCAACCCATACCGTATGTTGTTTCTCCCTTTTTAAATTTGAATAATGAAAACCATGGATTAAAAAACAGGTAAAATTTTTCCACCCGGGTGTTGAACCATTTAGCTGCCAAAAAATGGCCCATTTCATGGATAATTATCAATATTGATATACTTAATAAAAATTGTGCCGCCTTAATTACTATTTCCATTATCTTCCTTTAAGTTGTTTTATAGTGTTTATTATATGTTTGTTTACTTTCAGCCGTTAATCGCTGCCCATTTTATTAACCAGCTCATTAGCTTTGTGTCTTACCTCGCGGTCTGTTTCAAAGTAATCATCCAGTGCAGGCTTTAATATAAAATTTGTTGTTTCCATACAGTATTCAATAACGTCAGATATTTGCAAAAAGTTTATTTTATCATTTAAAAAAGCATATACAGCTATTTCATTTGCAGCATTGAGTACACATGGCATATTTCCTTCTTTTTCAAGAGCCTTGTAAGCAAGCTTAAGATTGCGGAATGTTTTGGTATCGGGTTGTTCGAATGTCAATGCCGGATAATCTGCAAAGTTGAATCGTGGAAAGGCAGACTTCAGTCTTTCGGGATATGTCAGTGCGTATTGTAACGGAAGCTTCATATCGGGCAGTCCCATTTGAGCTTTCATGGAGCCATCTTCGAATTGTACTATTGAGTGTATTATTGATTGCGGATGGACAATAACTTTTATTTGAGACGGTTTAAGGGCAAAAAGCCATTTGGCTTCTATAACTTCAAGTCCTTTGTTCATTAATGAGGCTGAGTCTACGGTTATTTTGTTGCCCATATCCCAGTTGGGGTGTTGAAGTGCCGCTTCCTTTGTTGCATTTTCAAGAAACTTTTTGTTTTTACCTCTGAAAGGACCGCCGCTAGCTGTCAAATAGATACATTCTATCGGGTTGTTATATTCTCCTGCAATGCATTGGAAGATAGCTGAATGTTCCGAGTCTACAGGGTAAATGTTAACACCGTTTTCACGGGCTAGTTTTGTAATTAAATCGCCGGCCACAACAAGAGTTTCTTTGTTTGCAAGAGCTATTTGTTTTTTGTATCTTATTGCGTTCAAGGTCGGTTTTAGCCCTGAAAATCCTACCATTGCCGTTAATACAAGGTCTATATTATCAAATTCAACTATTTGCGATAAAGCTTCTTCGCCGGCGAAAACTTTGATCGAGGTCGTACTCAAATCGTTCTTTACCAGTTGATAATGTTCTTTATTTCCGATAACCACAGCATTGGGTTTAAACTCCAACGCTTGCCGGACTAATTGAACGTAGTTGTTTTGGGCGGAAATAACTTCAACGGCAAAGTGTTCAGGGTTACTACGAATTACTTCAAGGGCTTGAGTACCTATTGAACCTGTTGAACCTAAAATGGCAATATGTTTTTTCAATCGTAATACCTGGTTTTATTATTTAAATGATCTGTATAGCTATATCGTAATAGAAATAGTTTTAATAAAAGGCAATAAACTCCAAAGGGTTTACCGGTTTGCCGTCAAGCCATAGTTCAAAATGCAGGTGGGTGCCGGTTGATAAAAAACCTGTTTCTCCTATTATTGCTATTGCTTCACCGGCTTTTACCGGGCTTCCAACGTTTTTCAAAAGCGTGCTGTTATGTTTATAAATAGATACAAGATCGTTGGCATGCTGGATGCCTATGGTGTATCCTGTTTCTAGTGTCCAGCTTGAGAAAATCACTGTGCCGTCAAGTGTTGCTTTTATAGCTTCGTTTTTGTCGGCTACTATATCTATACCATAATGATTTTCGGCAGGGTTGAAATAATTCGTTATGATCCCCTCAATTGGAGGAAATAAAAACATCAGACTTTCTTTTGATGACATGGATGTTTCTTCGGCAATCCATTGGGTATATTGTGTCTGACTTTCTATCTCGGCACGTAGCAATGAATCTTCTCTTGAGCGTGGAAGCTCTTCAATATCAAAATCATTTTTGCTTCTTATACTGTCCGGTAGTACTTCCACCAAATCCCTGCCCTCTATAATATTGCGAATATTTAACATGTATAATTCCTTACGATTCAGTTCTACCTCAAGCGAATCCGTCTTTATCATTAATTCACGCAAAACTTTCCTGGTATTAAAATCCGCATATCCCGGTATATATTCACGTAAAGGAGTAAATGCAATAAGATATGTTGTGGCTATTACTAAAAAAATACTGAAAGTACCGAAAAGAACAAATACATTTAATCGGGTTAAACGGAATGACAATTTTTCTTCAAATGTATCATCATTCATCACTACCAGCCGGTATTTGTCACGAAGCTTGTTGAAAAAACTCTTTTCTTTTTTGTCTTTTTCTTTCATTTGAACACACTATGAATAAAGGCTTTAAAATGTTCTGTTTTATTCAATAATTGAAATGATTTGCAAATATCGTAAATTAAGATGAATTATTCAAAACTATTATAGCTCTTATGAGGGTTAATGTAATAAAAATCCCGGTTTTTTTAATTATTGAAACTTGAAAGCTTGAAAATTTTGAAATTCAACAGGATTTTAAAAATAAAACTGCAAAAAAACCTTTTATGCGTTTTGATAAGGTGCCTGGCTAATTTTATGGTGTTAATTCAACAAAAAAGTCAAATCAGGATCAAATTTTGTAATAAAAAAAATGATCCGGGTTTCTTTGCGTTTTTATGGTTGTTAATAACTTATTAAATTATTAAACCAGAAAAATATATAAAAATTCACTACTGTACGATTATAATTTTTTAAAACTCCTGAATCTCATTATAAATAAACATTCAGCATAGTTTGATCAATTTGAAGGTAATAATTATGTTTCTTTTATGCCACCAAGACTCAAAGATACACCAAGCACTTGGTATACCAACACTGTAAGTAAACTTTGTGTTTCTTAGTGTAGGTATTTGTGGCTATGTTTAATTTTAATCGTACAGTAGTGATAAAAATTAAATTTAATGCTTCTTTAAATAATGGGATGCATGTACTGCTGCAAAATTAAAAAAATCCATTTATACGAAGGTGGCATTTAAAAAAATGAATGATTAACTTCGCCACCTGTTTATATCGTTTTTTATCATAAAAGCCGGGGAAAATCTTTCAAAACCGTTATCCGTTTAAAAAACTGATTAACTGATTTTAAAACAACAGATTCCCGGCAAAAAACGCAATTATACAAGATGAAACTTCGCCATTTAAAGAAAATACGGATTGCTGTATCGTTGATAATATTTGTATTTATACTTCTTCTTTTCCTTGATTTAAGCAATGCATTCATAGATGCGGTTTCAAAAACTTTTTTACGTTTCCAGTTTTTTCCGTCTCTGCTCAGGTTTGTTGCACTTTTCTTTACTGTTTCAGGGCTGGGGTTTATTTTGGTTGTTTTGATTTCATTGTTAGTTGGAAGGGTTTATTGTTCTACGTTATGTCCATTGGGAACTTTGCAGGATATTATTATAGCTTTATCCAAAAGGTTTAAATCCCGCAAAAAGCGAAAATTTGCATATAGCGGGTCTTCAAACCGGATCTTAAGATATGGTATTCTTACCGTAACGATATTGTTTTGGATTTTCGGGAGCTTGTTTTTTATTAATTTGCTTGACCCTTACAGTAATTTCGGCAAGATATCGGTAACTTTTTTCCAGCCACTGTTTTATTCAATCAACAATATTATTAATTTCATCCTGGAGAAGTTTCACATCTATACATTAAATCCATTGGAAATAAAGACTTTACCCTTATATGTGGTATTAGTGGCTTCGACGATTTTTTTAACTGTTGCTATAATGTCGGTTTGGCGGGGGCGGTTGTTTTGTAACACAATTTGCCCGGCGGGTTCAGCTTTGGGAGTTATATCGGAATTATCGTTGTTTAAGATTGGTTTCAATGAAGAGGCTTGTATGCGATGTATGAAATGTGAGCATGTATGCAAGGCTCAATGTCTTGATAGTAATAGTAAATTCGTTGACCAGGGGCGATGTGTGAGTTGCTTCAATTGTTTTGCAACTTGCCCCGGTGACGGTATATACTACCAATACAGGTTTAAAGCTGCAAAACCTGTTACCCGGAAGGTATTTGATAAAGGGTCAGATGACAGGCGAAATTTCCTGAAAACTGCAACTTCGGTTATGCTTGCCTTTCCAATATTCATGGGAAAAAGGTTATTGGCTCAAAACAGCAGCGGAGCCGGTGCTATTCCCACAGGTTCGAAATATCCGGTAACGCCTCCCGGATCATTAAGCTACGAACACTTTACAGGTAAATGCATCGCATGCTATTTATGTGTCAGCGTGTGCCCGACCAATGTTATTGTTCCTTCTTTTTTTGATTATGGTATGGAAGGCTTTATGCAACCCAAACTCGATTACCACAAGAATTTTTGCAATTATGATTGTGTAAGATGCACCGAAATATGCCCTACAGGCGCCATAACACAATTAACCCGCGAAGAAAAAATCGTAGCACAAATAGGTATAGCTAAATTCATACCCGAAAGCTGCATAGTGATAGTTGATGGTACTGACTGCGGCGCATGCTCGGAACATTGCCCCACAAAAGCCGTACAAATGATCCCGTATAACGGCCTGTTTCTGCCGCTGGTTACACCCGAACTGTGCATCGGATGCGGGGCATGCGAATATGCATGCCCCACAGAACCCTATAAAGCTATCTATGTCGAAAGTAACCGGAAACATAAAAAAGCTTTACCTATTGAAGAAACTAACGGACCACGTGAACATGAGGATGATGAGTTCCCCTTTTAACCTTATTTTATTTAGCAATACAATAATTTATCTTTTTATTAATGGGCTTATTTAAAAGTGTTTGAATGGTAAGTTCTCTTTTTTTTTTAATAAAAGTTTTGTTTATCTATTTTTTTTAATTTCGCATTGTTCGTTACAAATAAATATAATTGGTTAACAGAATTTTTTAAAGCCGGCCACTTTGTATATTTGTGCCGGTAAAAACCGGGTAAGGCTGATAACAGCAGATCAAGGAATCGGGTTTTTTTGAACAGGTTGTCTATATGGTTTTTATTGAAAGCACATTTAGTGAGTAAAATTTTAAATCGAACAAATATATAAAGGAAATGCAGAAAAAACTTCAGGAATTAACCGAAAAACTTTACCAGGAGGGCGTGGATAAAGCTAACGAAGAAGCGGAAAAGATTATAGATGAAGCCAAAAAAGAGGCGAATGATTTGATATCAAAAGCCAAAAAAGACGCGGAAAAAATTGTAAAGGAGGCTGAAAAAAATGCAGAAGAGACTAAAAATAATTCTCTTAACGAATTGCAACTTGCTTCTAAACAAGCTATTTCTGAATTAAAACAGACGATAGCTAAACTTATCGAGATGAAAGCCGTCGAACCGGAAACCAAAGAAGCATTCAGCGATAAGGACTTTACTAAAAACATTATCCTGACCATTGTGAAAAACTGGAATCCGAATGATGAATCACAGGTTGAACTAAGAGCAGTGCTTCCGGATAAACAACAAAAAGATTTTGAAAAGTATTTTAAATCCAAAGCAAAAAAAACACTTGATAAAGGCCTGGAAATTGAATTTTCTGAAGATGTGAAAGGAGGTTTTAAAATAGGGCCTAAAGATGGAAGCTATCTTATATCTTTTACTGATAAAGATTTTGATAATTTTTTCAAAACCTTTTTAAGGCCCGGGTTGATAGAATTGCTTTATGAGGGTAAAGACAAAGAGAAAGAAGATAAAAATAACAAGAATAAGAAAAAGACTCAAGGAAATAAAAAGAAGGCAAAGAAAGATAAGTAAAGTGAAAAAGAAAAGATGAAAGTTACCGTAAATCAAAAATCCTTAATACATGTTTATCCTGCCTGCCCCACCTGCCCGGCAGATAAGCGTACCGGGGTGGTGAAACGTATCGGGATAGCCAAATGTAACGGTGTGGCGATGTATGCCGGGATTTTTGAATCAATTTGAATTTTGGTTAAGGTTTGTTTGCGGGATGATTCACATTTTATTTTTAGACAATAAACACACATTTTGTTTTTTATGAATTTGAGGGTGAAAAGAAATTATTATTGTTTGGTGGCGGGGCTGCAGGATATTGAATTAGATACCCAAAAGCTTCTTTTTAAGCATGAAGACTTAAAAGAATACCTGAGGCATGAAATTCATAGTGATGATTTTGCTTTGGTTGAGAAACTTTATCTTCCTTATGATAATTCCAATCTTCTGAATATTTTATTGAAAGATGACAAACCATTTAATGAAAAAGGAAATTTTTCATTGGAAATTATGGAGGAGCAGATCAAAGAGCCGTCTTTTTTACCGCGTTATATGGTCAGATTTATACTAGCATTTAAGGAAAAAGAACCTTTATATCCTGAACTGAGCCCTGAAAATGAACTACTAACTTTTTTTTATGATGAGATGCTTGGCGACGATAATCAATTTATCAGATGGTGGTATGAGTTGATAATGAATATACGCAATATTCTTGCCGGTCTGAATTGTAAAAAATATTCACTCAATCCGGAGCACCATATAATTGGCAAAAACGAGGTTGCACAAAGCATCCGTAAAAGTCATGCCAAAGATTTAGGTCTTGGAAATAAGCTTGATTATTCGGAGGATATTTTAGGTATTGGACGTATGGATGACTTGCAGGAAAGAGAGTTGGCCATTGATAAATTCAAATGGAGCTATCTTGATGAGTTTACTTTTTTTGAATATTTTACCATTGAGAGAGTTATGGCCTTTGTGTTGAAAACATATATGGTTGAGCGTTGGCTATCATTAGATAAGGAACAGGGCAGGGAAATGTTCAAAAAGCTTATTGAAGAATTACAAAAGAGTTATGGAAATATTGACGAAAAATAATTTATGATTTATGAAGACAACTGGTAAGATAACCGGAATTATTGCTAACCTGGTTATTGTAGAAACTGCGGGAAATGTTGCTCAAAACGAGATTTGTTACATCAAACACGGGGATCAGCAATTGATGTCGGAGGTGATAAAAATAATGGGCACCAAAGCTTACATCCAGGTTTTTGAAAGTACTCGAGGTTTGAAAGTTGGCACTGAAGTAGAATTTATGGGTCATATGCTTGAGGTTACTCTTGGGCCCGGTATACTTTCGAAAAACTTTGATGGTCTGCAAAATGACCTTAACAAAATGAAAGGTATATTTTTGCGAAGGGGCGAATATACTCACCCGCTTGAAGTCGACAAAGAATATAATTTTAAACCGACAGCTAAAAAAGATGATAAAGTACAGGCCGGTGACTGGCTGGGCGAAGTGACCGAAAACTGGATACCACACAAAATTATGGTACCATTCAAGTTTAAAGGTCAATTTACCATCAAATCTATAGTTGGTAAAGGAAAGCATAAGATCGAAGACACTATCTCAGTATTGGTTGATGATGATGGTAAAGAGCATAAAGTTAACATGATACAGAAATGGCCTGTGAAAATTCCTATCAAAGCATATAAAAATAAACCAAGACCTTTTAAAATCCTTGAAACAGGTATACGTGTGTTTGATACACTAAACCCTATGGCTGAAGGAGGCACAGGATTTATTCCCGGCCCTTTCGGCTCGGGGAAGACCGTATTGCAACATAACCTTTCAAAAAATGCTGAAGCCGACCTGGTAATTATTGCGGCCTGCGGTGAACGTGCTAATGAGGTTGTAGAGATATTTACCGAGTTCCCAGAGCTTGATGACCCCCGCAGCGGACGTAAGCTCATGGAGAGAACTACAATTATTGCTAACACATCAAACATGCCGGTAGCCGCCCGCGAAGCATCGGTATATACCGCAATGACTATAGCAGAATACTACAGGGCTATGGGATTAAAAGTTCTATTACTTGCCGATTCAACATCAAGATGGGCACAAGCCCTGAGAGAAATGTCTAACAGAATGGAAGAATTACCCGGACCTGACGGATATCCTATGGATTTACCTGCTATTATTTCCAACTTCTATTCAAGGGCAGGATATGTTTTCCTTAATAATGGTAAATCAGGGTCTATTACCTTCATCGGAACAGTGTCGCCTGCAGGTGGTAACCTCAAAGAACCCGTCACCGAATCTACAAAAAAAGCTGCACGCTGCTTCTATGCTTTGTCACAACAACGTGCCGACAGCAAAAGATACCCGGCTATCGACTCTTTGGAAAGCTATTCAAAATATCTTGAATATCCCGAAATTGTTGAATATCTCAACGAAAATATTGACAGTAAATGGACTGACAATGTGTTATATGCCAAAGATACTTTGTTAAGGGGTAAAGAAGCGTATGAGCAGATTAATATTCTTGGTGATGATGGTGTGCCAATAGACTATCATCTAAGGCATTGGAAAGCTGAACTGGTTGATTTTGTGATATTACAACAGGATGCTTTTGACAAAACAGATGCTTCAACTTCCTATGAAAGGCAGAAATATATGCTTGAAAAGATCACGGAAACATGCAAGATGGATTTTGAGTTTGACAACTTTGAAGAAGTCGGTAATTATTTCAAAAAAGTTATAAACCAGTTTAAACAAATGAATTATTCTGAATTTGATTCGGATAAATTCAAAAAGAACGAAAAGGAACTTGATAAACTAATAATGGAAAAAAAGGTTGAATAATGGAAAGAGAAACCAAGGCTTTTCAGCGAGTATATACTAAGCTGTTTCAGTTAACCAAGGCTACCGTTTCGCTGCGTGCAACGGGAATAGGCAATGAGGAACTGGCTATAGTTGACGGTCGCCCGGCACAAGTAGTAAAGATCATTGACGATATCGTCACTTTGCAGGTCTTTCAGGGCACTGAGGGCATTGCTACCAATGCCGAAGTGATTTTTACAGGTAAAGCACCTACATTAAAAGTAGGTGAAGATTTGACAGGGAGGTTTTTTGATGCTTTCGGAACGCCTCTTGAAGGTGGTAAAGATATTATGGGGGATGAGGTCGAAATCGGTGCTCCGTCAGTCAACCCTGTTAGAAGAATGCAGCCCTCAGAATTTATTGCTACGGGTATTGCCGGTATTGACCTGAATAACTCTTTGGTGACAGGGCAAAAGATACCTTTCTTTGCTGACCCTGACCAGCCGTTTAACCAGGTTATGTCGATGGTTGCCCTAAGGGCAAAAGCCGATAAGATCATTCTGGCAGGTATGGGGCTGACCAATGACGACTACCTGTTTTTCAAGAACCTGTTTGATAATGCAGGTGCTCTTGACCGAATAGTCGGATTTATAAACACTACTGAAGATCCGCCTGTGGAAAGATTATTGGTGCCGGACATGGCTCTGTCTGCTGCCGAGTATTTTGCAGTTGAGAAAAACGAAAAAGTGCTTGTATTGCTTACCGATATGACATTATATTCTGATGCGCTGAGTATCGTTTCCAACAGGATGGACCAGATCCCATCAAAAGACAGTATGCCCGGCTCACTCTATTCCGACCTGGCACGATTGTACGAAAAAGCCGTCCAGTTTCCCGATGGTGGCTCTATAACCATAGTGGCAGTAACCACACTGTCTGGCGGCGACATTACTCATGCTATACCCGATAATACCGGATATATTACAGAGGGACAACTGTTTTTACGAAAAGATACCGATGTGGGTAAAGTCATTGTTGACCCGTTCAGGAGCCTTTCGCGACTTAAACAACTGGTTATAGGTAAAAAAACACGTGAAGACCATCCGCAAGTGATGAACGCTGCCGTCAGACTTTATGCTGATGCTGACAATGCCAAGACCAAACTGGAAAATGGCTTTGACCTGACAGAGTACGATGAACGAACACTTGAATTTGCTAAAGCCTATTCAGAAAAACTGCTTGCAATAGATGTCAACATTGAAGTTGATGAAATGCTCGAAACGGCTTACCGGTTATTCTCCGAATATTTTTCGCCGGAAGAGGTTGGCTTGAGGCAAGAATATGTTGATAAGTATTGGAAGAAAAACTGATTTTCAAAGAAACAAATATGCTATTAGGGCTATTAACAAGATATGGCGATAAAATTTCAATATAATAAGATTGCATTGCAATCTCTTGACAAGCAGCTCAAGATACGGCTAAGGGCTTTGCCTACTTTGCAAAATAAGGAGGCCGCCCTGCGTGTAGAGGTCAAAAAGGCAAAGACCGAAGCCGAAAAGCTCGACAAAGAGCTGGAGCAAAAGATGAAAGCTTACCAAAAAGCCACAGAGATGTGGGAAGAGTTTGACAGTGAACTTGTAAGAGTTGAAGATGTGGAGCTTTCGGTTAAAAAGATTGCCGGCGTGAAAACCCCCGTACTTGAAGATGTTAAGTTTGAAGTAGCGGAATTCAGTGTTTTCAATAAACCGGTTTGGTATCTTGATGGTATCAATATAGTTAAGCAACTGGCCAGGATAGCCATTGAAAGAGAAGTCTATATTCGTAAGATGGAGATGCTGGATTATGCACGTAAGAAAACTACCCAAAAAGTTAATTTATACGAAAAAGTGCAGATACCCGGTTTTGAAGATGCCGTACGAAAGATAAAGCGTTTTTTGGAGGATGAAGAGAACCTGGAAAAGGCTTCTCAGAAGATTGTGAAAGCGCGTATTGAGAAACAGCAAATGGAGGAAAGTGTATGATTTTGCCGATGAGTAAATATTCTTTTCTTGTTTATCATGGTGAGTATGGGAAGTTTCTTGATGATATAGGGAAACTTGGTGTTGTTGATATTATTGAGAAAAAGGATGAGGCTTCGGAAGAGGTAAAGGAGAAGTATGACCTTGTTAAGCAGATAAACACAACTATTAAATTTCTTCAAAAGCGTGGAGTAGAACAGAAAAAGCAAACCTCAAAAGATGGCAGGCAGGTTTTTGAAGAAGTGAATAAATTGCGCGATGAGCAGGAAGAGAAACTGCAACAGATCACTATGCTTCAGAAGGAGATCAGCCAGGTTATCCCATGGGGTGATTTTTCTGTTGAGACTATTGAGAAGCTGAAAGAAAAAGGGCTCAGGCTCAAATTTTATACTTGTTCTGCAAAGAAATACCAGAAAGAATGGGAACAGAAATATCCCATTGAGGTTGTCGGCAGTCATGCCGGAAATCTCTTCTTCGTTGTCGTTGAACGTGGAGAGGAAACGATAGATCTGGATGCCGAAGAAGCCAAGGTGCCGGAAAAACCTGTTTCAGAACTTAAACATTATGAGAAGAAGCTTGAAGAAGATATCCGCAACATTGAAAAAGAATTTGACAATCATGCGGCTCACAGCATTAAAGCTTTGGAAGATTATCGTAATGATGTTTGGATGACAACACAATATGAGCAGGTCCATGAAAACACAATCAGAGAGGCCGATGACAAGGTTATGGTACTTGAGGGCTGGGTGCCGGAAAACAAAGGAGCTGCTTTGGATGAATATCTTGAAAAGGAAAATGTCCTTTATGTTAAATCTGCACCAGATCCCGAAAAGGAAAAGGTGCCTATTTTACTCAGAAACAAGAAGTTTTCAGAAAAATTTGAAATGCTTGGCGAACTCTATTCTTTGCCAAAATACAATGAGCTGGACTTGACACCTTTTTTTGCACCGTTCTATATGTTGTTTTTCGGCTTTTGCCTGGGTGATGCCGGGTATGGTATCCTTATGGCAGTCGTGGCAATGGTGGCAAGAAAAAAGATCAAAAAGGAGCTGAAAAATGTGATGATGCTTATCTTTTTCCTTGGAGTGTCAACATTTTTCTTCGGGTTGATAAGCGGCACTTTTTTCGGTATTGACCTCTATGCTACAAAGTTGCCGGTTTATAGTTCGCTCAGTATTTATATGGAAGCAAGGGGTACCGATATTAATGAGCAGTTGTTTAATCTTTCACTGATTTTAGGTGGATTACAAATAGTCTTTGGCTTGTTCCTTAAAGTCATTAATGAAACTATACAAATGGGCTGGAAATTTGCTTTAAGCACTATGGGATGGATCGTGCTGATAATTGGTGGCGGTATTGTGTATGCATTAGGCAATTTTACCGGACTTCCGGCTGAAACTGTTAATATTCTGCTATATATCGTTTTGGGTATTAGCGGATTGTTTATTTTTCTGTTAAATCATCCAAAAAGAAATATTTTTGTCAATATCGGTGCCGGTTTGTGGAATACATACAATATGGTGACCGGTGTTTTGGGAGATTTGCTTTCATATATAAGGTTGTTTGCACTGGGCATTTCAAGTGCTATACTTGGGTATGTTTTTAACAGCCTTGCTGTTTCGATGAGCGGTAATATACCTGTGGTAAGCATTATTGTTATGGTTATAATCCTGGTTATAGGTCATGGAATAAATTTGTTCATGTCAGGGCTGGGGTCATTTGTTCATCCTATGCGTTTGACTTTCGTTGAATTTTATAAAAATGCCGGGTTTACCGGTGGCGGAAAGCAGTATAACCCGTTTAGGAAGATTTAATGATGAGCATAGCAAATAACAAATAGCAAATAACAAATACAAAAATTGAAATTACAAACTTATAAATTTATAGTCTTTTTAAATTTGATAATTGGCAGATTGGATATTGTATGAAATTTGAAATTTATTATTTGGTGCTTTATTTATTTGATCGTTGATTTTAACCGGGGATATAAATTTAATTTATTACTTAAAACTATAAACATTATTGATTATGGATCCAATTATTTTAGCTTACATCGGTGTTGGTCTTATGGTAGGATTGGCCGGTATAGGGAGTGCATTTGGGACTTCTATGGGAGGCAATGCTTCTGTTGGTGCCTTAAAGAAAAACGATGAAGCATTTGGTAATTACCTGGTGTTGAGTGCTCTTCCGGGCACCCAGGGTCTTTATGGCTTTATGGGTTATTTTATTTTAGCCGGTTTTTTGGTACCTGAGATCACATGGACGCAGGCGGCAGCTATTTTTGGTGCCGGGCTTGCCCTTGGTTTTGTAGGTTTGCTATCAGGTATTCGTCAGGGACAAGTCTGTGCTAATGGTATTGCTGCTATTGGTTCGGGGCATAATGTATTTGGAAACACTTTGATATTAGCGGTTTTTCCCGAGCTTTATGCTATAGTTGCGTTTGCTGCAACATTTTTGATTAGCCAGGCTTTATAATACTTAGGTAAAGAGCAGGGGATAAAGGGCTTTATTCTTTCTGCCTTCGGCTTATCCATTCATTGACATCAGAAATTCTTCGTTGGATTTTGTTATTCGTAATTTTTCCAGTAAAAATTCCATTGCTTCCAGCGGAGTCATATCTGCAATAAATTTTCTTAAAACCCATATCCGGTTAAGGATGTCTTTATCAATCAGAAGGTCTTCACGCCTGGTTCCCGAAGCAATAATGTCTATTGATGGGAATATTCTCTTATTTGATAATCTTCTGTCGAGTTGAAGTTCCATGTTGCCGGTTCCTTTAAACTCTTCAAATATAACTTCGTCCATTTTGGAGCCGGTATCTATCAGTGCTGTGGCTATAATAGAGAGCGAGCCGCCTTTTTCGATGTTTCTTGCGGCCCCGAAGAACCTTTTCGGTTTATGCAGTGCATTGGCATCAACGCCGCCTGACAGGACTTTGCCTGAAGCGGGTGCAACTGTGTTAAAGGCTCTTGCCAGCCTTGTTATAGAGTCAAGAAGTATCACCACGTCATGTCCGCATTCTACCATTCGCTTGGCTTTTTCAAGTACAATATTTGCTACTTTTACATGCCGCTCGGCAGGTTCATCGAAAGTTGAGGATATTACTTCACCGTTAACATTCCTTGCCATTTCGGTAACCTCTTCAGGGCGTTCATCAACAAGAAGGACTATAAGATATACTTCGGGGTGATTTGCTGCAATGGCATTGGCTATATCCTGCAATAATATGGTTTTTCCTGTTTTGGGCTGAGCAACGATCAATCCGCGTTGTCCTTTACCTATTGGAGCAAACATATCTATGGTGCGTGTGGAAATGTTTGCATTGGGATGATTGGTAAGGTCGAATTTTGCATCCGGAAACAAAGGAACAAGGTAATCAAAAGGTACACGGTCCCTCACTTCATACGTTTCCCTCCCGTTGATCTTCTCAACTTTTATAAGAGGGAAATATTTTTCATTTTCCTTCGGAGGCCTTATCCCTCCATTGACAGTGTCACCGGTTTTAAGCCCAAACAACTTGATCTGTGATTGCGATACGTAAATATCATCAGGTGAGTTAAGATAATTATAATCGGATGAACGTAAAAAACCATAACCATCGGGCATTATCTCCAGAACACCTTCGGCAGTTATGATACCGTCAAATTCGTAAGTTGGTTCACCACGCTTGTCATATTTTTGCCTGTAATGCGGTTCCTTTTCTTTCGGCTTTGATTCAACCGGAGGTGATTGTTCAGTTTTTTCTACCGGTATTTCTTCATTTTCATCGAACAAGCTGGTGGAGTCAGTTATTATTGTTTTTTCTGCCAAAGGCTTGTCTTCTCTGCCGGAAAAACTATCCTTATCAGACCTTTTTTGGCTTGGCTTTTTTTGGCTTTTTTGTTTCGATTGTGATTTCTTTTCATCACTTGTGTTGCTTTTTCTTTCCACAACAGATTTTTGCTCTTGTTGTTTTTTGGGTTGAGTACCGGATTCAGCAACCTTCTCTGTTTTTTTCTTTGATGTTTTATCTTTGTTTTGCGAAGTATTACTGCCTCCTTTTTGCTTGTCAACCTTTTTATTGGAAGGGTTGAGTGCTTGTGCGTCAAGAATTTTGTATATCAAATCTTGTTTTTTATAAGATTCTATCTTGCGGATATTCAGCTCCCTGGCTATTTCCTTTAATTCAGCCAGAAGCTTGCTGTTAAGTTCAACAATGTCGTACATGTATAACGAATTATGGGTTTGTTATTAATAATGTATTATTTATAAAATGATTTATTTTTCAATTGAAAAATGAAACCGTTACAACCTGTTTATTCCCGAAAGTTCCTTGTTTAAAAAAAATAATAAATGATTGTTTATTGCAATTTATAAAGGCAAAGAAATGTGTTATTTTGCAGGAATTGCGTTGCAAATATAACGATTTGTTTTAAATAAAAAAATATTTTTTTTATTAAAGAGAAATAATGATGATTTATTTAATCCGAATTATTCTTAAAATTTAAATGTATCTAATTACAAATATGTACGAATATACAAATTACGAATATTTCATTCTTGCCGGCTGCCGACTGCCGACTGCCGAGTGAAGTTATACCGAATACCGGTCACCGAGTATGTATCACCTCTCATTTTCTTACCCTCTTACCCTCATAGAGCGCACCACTTGTCACCCGTTCACCCCGTTAAATATAAACTATTTTAAAATTATTGTTGTTTTGATCAACATCGAACCAACGTTACAACCTTGCATAATATATTACCTAT
>PWZB01000139.1 GCA_003567625.1 Bacteroidales bacterium
ACCAAGACTCTAAGACACTAAGATGCACTAAGGGCTTTATAATCAGCACTATCAGCTTTGTGAGTCTTAGTGTTTTTGTGTCTTAGTGGCTATATTTAATTTTAATCGGACAGTAGTGAAATAAAAACACAATTCCGAAACATCACCTTAAAAAATCAAGAATGCAATATAAAAAATTTTTTACAAACTTGAGAAAAAAATCGATAAAATGCTATATAAAAATGGTTTTAATGTTGATGCTATGCGATTTTGGATGGAGGTATACTTTTCTTACTTCTTTTTACTTTTTTTCTTCTTACTTTTTCCTGTTATCTGACATTAGGAGTGATTTTTGTTAAAAAATTTCCTTATTTTTCGCCCATTAATTAATATCTTTGTTATAAAGAAAACCATAATGCTTACTATTGATGAAGGTATTCAAGTTTGATGCTATACATTCAATTATAATCAGCATAATTGCTATTTTTGCAATTTTTTTAATCAATAGTTGTGCAGGTACTAGTAAAGTAACACAAAAACAGCTTGATAAACAGAAAGAGCTAGTTTTACAGCGTATTGAACTTAGTACAATTGAGTGGGATGATTTAGTCCAACGAGAAATAATAATTCCTGATAGATATACACCGCTTAGGCCAATGATTGAACCTTCAATTATCTCTCGTCCGCACAAGGATTTGTCCCATACTCTTTCCAGAGTGCAGCATAGGGTAATTCATTACGTTGACAATAAACATCTTTCAGGGAAAGCCGTTGGAGACAGGTATAACCCAGGCAAGGGCATATTTACGTTTAGAGGCGGTCTCAAAAGGGATATGCCTGTTACGGGAAAGATAAAAGGCGTACCGCAGAAATTTGAGATTGATTGGGTTTTTAGGACCAATTTTAACACAACTACCACCCGGTTTGGTACCTGGGGGGGAGGATTAGGATGGACTGGACAACCATTACTGGTGGTTTGGCCCGATTCATTGCGGAGATCATTCGATGCACTTTCCGATGATTTTAAGTTAAAACATGGGGTTCCAGAGGTAATCATAGGCTCACTATCTGGAACGGTTTTCTTCCTGGATTTTGAAACAGGGAAGGAAACAAGGCCACCAATCTCCACCGATAACCCAATCAAAGGAACCCCCTCTCTTGATCCTCGTTTTAACGGTATGCTTTATGTCGGTGACGGCGTACCTCATAACGATAGGTTTGGAATCCACTTCATAGACCTCTTTAAGCATGAAAAGGTTTACTTTTATTCTGGCCACACTGATCCCGTTGCATATCGCCGCTGGGGGGCCTTTGACAGCAGCCCTGTTTTTGTAGGCGATTATCTCTACTGGACGGGCGAAAATGGTGTGCTTTACAAATTTTGCGTGAATAACGATTCGGTCAACCTTATTTCAAAAATGGTATACAGGGTTAACGGAAAGCCCAGCCTTGGAATAGAGTCAAGCCTAGCCGTATATAAAAATTATGGTTATTTTGGCGATAATCATGGTAACATTTTTTGTGTTAATCTCATAACCATGGAGCTAGTTTGGTACTATGATAATATTGACGATACCGATGCCACGATCGTGCTTGAGGTAGAAGACGGAATGCCATACATATATACTGGATGCCAAGTAGATAAGCAGCCCGACGAAGGATATTCCTACTTCACCAAGCTCAATGGCCTGGATGGTACCCAAGTATGGACCAACAAGGTTAGGAGCTATGCTGTTTACCAGTGGGGAAGACGTAACGACGGTGGACTTTTCGCTACGCCTTTACTTGGCAGGTACAATGCAAAGGATTTAATTATCACCAACTTTACACATACTCAGAAAGATAGGAGGAATGGTGAACTTATAGCCTTTTACAAGAGTACAGGAGAGATAGCTTACCGTACCAGCCTAAATGCATACAGCTGGTCATCGCCAGTGGCACTGTATAACAAGGAGGGCGACCTTTATATCTTTACCGGAGATGTGGTTGGCAATGCCTACATTATTGATGGTAGCAATGGCCAAATTATTTATAAGCGAAATATTGGAAACAACTTCGAGGCGTCACCTATTGCCTGGGGCAATAATATTATTATTGGTTCCAGAGGCAGAGAAATCTACAAGCTTACAATCAAGTAAACATCAGGCACCATCCCAAATTCCCAAAACTTAATGCAAATAGCGGATAAAGTATTGTAAACGTGTCTTTTAGCTAATGTTTATATTATAGCTGTTTATATTTTTTAAAATAGTTAAACCTAATTGAATTCAAATAAAATGAATTATTATTATTAGTATCTGCTAAAAAATTTATTTATGTTCTTTGAAATCCTTGATAATTAACATTTTAAGAGGTTTATAAAACAAGAACTATTTGAATTCTGAATGAAAATATTCCTGTAATTAAAAATAACTGCATAAACTTATATATTTTGCGATGCTATCTGTATTGTCATTATTTATATTTTTATAATTATCTTTTAAGAATATATAGAATATGATTCAAAAGCAAGTTTTTTAGCGTTTTGTTTGAAACTATTTCATGGTAAATTGTGTTTTTGTGTCAAATATCTACATAACCTGAAAAATAAATTGTATAAAAAACCTTTTTAACTGGAAAGTTAGTTTAATAAGCTTAAATTTAATTAGACCATAATTCCCGGTATTGTAAAGTTATATGCATATTCGTAATCGTTTTACCACTCATAAAAGCATATGATACATCTATGCAAGACACAAAATTTTTGATAGCAGGGGGATGACTTTGGAGTTTCTTTTTTTGGCAGGGGTGGTGACTATTAGAACATAATTCTGTTCCGTAAAGGGGTTATTTCTTATCGGCCGAAGTGGTGTTTATTAGAACAATCGCCTGTTCTAGAACGGGACTTTTTCTTTCCGGCTAAAATGACAGTATTGCCAGGGTCAGAGAGAAGTGGAGGGTTGAACCTTACTATTGCCTTATGCCTTACTTCTTCTCTTGAAGCCATTCATAAAGCTTATCCAGCCCTTCACCTGTTTTGGCTGATACTTCGAAAAACTTCAGGTGGTGGTTTACCTGCAGTGCATATTCTTTTGCTTTTTTGATGTTGAAGTCAACATGAGGCAGCAAGTCTGTTTTGTTTATGATGCAGATATCGGAGGAGTTGAACATGCCGGGGTATTTCAGGGGTTTGTCTTCGCCTTCTGTAACGCTTATCACCACTATGCGGTGAGCTTCACCCAGGTCGAACATGGCAGGGCAGACGAGGTTGCCGACATTCTCGATGATGAGTACTGAATTGTCTGCAACGTCAAGCTTTTTCACACCATTGTTGACCATTTCGGCATCGAGGTGGCAGCCCTGCCCCGTGTTTATCTGTATGACGGGGGCGCCGGTAGCATTGATGCGATTGGCATCGTTCATGGTTTGCTGGTCACCCTCAATTACATAAAACTTCAATTCGGACTTCAGGTCGGTGATAATTTTTTCAATAAGTGTTGTTTTGCCTGAGCCGGGCGAGCTGACCATGTTGATGGCCTTGATGTTTTTTGCTTCAAAAAAGCCTCTGTTTCTTTCTGCCAGCAAATTGTTTTGTTCAAGCACATCCTGCTCAAGCTGCACTACTTTAGAGTGTGAGTGATCGTGTGAATGGGAATGAGAGTGTTCATGATCATGTTCATGGCTGTGTGAATGCTCATGTTTATGATTGTGAGGATGCAAATGCTCGTGTGAATGCTCATTATTATGTTCATGGGTATCCTCCTGTCCGGGGATAGTATATCTTGTTGTATTGTCAGGTTGTTCGCAACCGCATGTTGTACACATAGTATTGTTATTTTTTATTTGTGGTGCAAAGTTAAAAATTTTCCATCAGTCGTGCCCCGACTTTTTTCTATCTTTAATAGATGAAGCAAATTATTATGCTATGCTATAATTTCAGATGGGGAAAGGCTTTGATAAATTACTTTAACAATAATACTCTGATTTGTTTTATATTATAATTATCAATTTTTATTAACTTTGTAAGAGATTGAAAACTA
>PWZB01000195.1 GCA_003567625.1 Bacteroidales bacterium
ATCCCATCATCCCATCATCCCATCATCCCATCAACTTCAATTAGTACTATTTGCAAATTGTTAATAACAAATTCATTAGTGCCGGTTCAATTTTTAATAACTTTGCAACTGAATTCAAAACGGATACTGACACATGGCTGATTTTTTAAAGCAGCTTAATGATTCTCAGCGTGAGGCTGTTGTTCAGACGGAAGGTCCTGTTATGGTTATTGCGGGTGCCGGTTCGGGCAAGACGCGCGTTTTGACTTATCGGACGGCATATCTTCTGAGCAAAAGGGTGAGCCCGTTTTCAATACTTGCACTGACCTTCACCAATAAGGCTGCCCGTGAAATGAAAGAAAGGATAGCCATGCTGGTAGGGTACCGGAAAGCACAAAATCTCTGGATGGGCACCTTCCACTCTGTTTTTGCGCGTATCCTGCGGGTTGAAGCCGAAAAAACCGGATTTGACAGAAACTTCACTATTTACGACACCACAGATTCAAAAAGGGTACTTAAAAAGATCATCAAAGAACAAAACCTTGATGAAAAAGCATACCATCCAGGTTTTGTGCTTAACAGGATCTCCAATGCCAAAAACAACCTGATATCGGCCCGCGACTATAACGAAGACTTTGAAATTCAAACTTACGATCATCAAGCCAACAAGCCTAAGATCGGCCTTATTTACAGCATTTATCAAAACAGGCTGGCTAAAGCCTCGGCATTGGATTTTGATGACCTGCTGTTCTTTACCAATGTGTTGTTGCGTGATTTCCCCGATGTTTTATATAAATATCAGAAAAAATTCAAATATATATTGGTTGATGAATACCAGGACACCAACTATTCACAATATGTAATAGTAAAAAAGCTTGCTGCCGACAACGAAAACATCTTTATCGTAGGGGATGATGCACAAAGCATCTATGCATTCAGGGGAGCCAGTATAGCAAACATTTTAAATTTTAAAAAAGATTATCCGGATCATAAGCTTTTCAAGCTTGAGCAGAATTACCGCTCAACACAGCTAATAGTAAAAGCGGCAAACAGTGTTATTAAGAATAACGTGGATCAGATATATAAAGAGATATGGACTGATAATGGCCCCGGCGAAAAAATCCGTATAGTCAATTCGTCGTGCGAAGCCGGGGAAGCAACTATGATTGCCAACTCTATCATGCAGCTTAAGGCGAATGACAGGTTGCCAAACAGCGACTTTGCTGTTTTGTACCGCACTAATGCGCAATCAAGGGCAGTTGAGGAAGCTTTTAGAAAGCTGAATATTCCATACCAGGTCTATGGCGGATTGTCTTTTTATCAGCGAAAAGAAGTTAAAGACCTGCTGGCCTATTTCAGACTGGTTATCAACCATTATGACGAGGATGCATTAACCAGGATAATCAATTTTCCGGCACGCGGTATAGGAACAACAACTCTCAACAAACTGATAGTCGCTGCCGGCGAAAATAAAACCGGTCTGTGGAATGTTGTACAGAATCCGGCCAAATATAATGTTTCATTACACAGCGGGCTGTTAAACCGCCTCGAATCTTTCTCAAATATGATCAAAAGCTTTAGGGTGCAAATGAGCAAACTAAATGCTTTTGAACTTGGTAAAAAAATTGCAAAAGAGAGCAGGATACTGAAATATTATTTTGAAGAGAATTCTCCGGAAGCCATTAACAGGAAAGAAAATATTGAAGAGCTTATTAACGGGCTGAGCGAGTTTTGTGAAAAGGCTAAGAAAAAAGTTGATGAAGAAGTTCAGCAAACCGGTGAAAACCCGGCATCAATTGAAGCATTCATGCAGGATATTGCTTTGCTTACAGATTTGGATACCGAAGACGATGCAAAAGATACCAACAAGGTATCAGTGATGACGGTTCATTCGGCAAAAGGCCTGGAATTTCAACATGTTTTTCTGGCAGGTGCCGAAGAAAATTTGTTTCCATCAATACTTTCAACAGGCTCAAGAAGCGAATTGGAAGAAGAAAGGCGATTGTTCTATGTTGCCGTTACACGTGCAATGAAATCTTTTACCATTTCCTATTGCGATACACGCTTCAAATATGGCAACTTTAATTTTTGTGAACCAAGCAGGTTTATTGACGAGTTAAGCTATGATTGTGTAGAAACTACAAGCACAACAGAATCCGGGTCACTGGGCAAACGGGAAGAAACCAACAATGACACACTATCAGTGCTGGCAAATAAAACAGGTAAATCCAGGCTGACACCGCTGAGAGAAACTTCGAAAAGGAAAACGTCGATTAATCAAAACAGTGAATTCAAAATATTAGAACCCGGAAGTTTGCAGGTAAATATGATTATTCAGCACAAAAGATTCGGGCAAGGTAAAATAATAGAACTGGCCGGTGATAACGATAATGCCCAGGCAACAGTCCTCTTTAGTGGCTTTGGCAAAAAAAAGCTGCTTCTGAAATATGCCAAAATAAAAATATTATCTCAATAGAATATTGTACTGAAAATATTGGTTTTGCCCGGTCAAGTTTGTTCATTTGCTTCCAGGTTGGTTTTATGATATGAGAATCATTATTTTTTTCAGGTAGTTTCTTTGTATCTTTGCAAAAACATTTCTTTTTTTGTGGTTAAATATGATATATAATTAAAACATTTTTTATAATTTTGTCGTTAAATATAATATACAGCTAATTAAGTTTTTAAAGAACCCCATTACTATTCAAACTGTTCATTAAGGAAAAAGATTATCATTGAACCTGTAATGTTTTGTTTTGACAAAATATACCGGCAATATATTCTTCTCCGGGTATAGAGAGGAAATGAAAACGTTGTGTTGTTTATTTTGTGGTTATTAATTTTCCTTTAAAGTAATTTAGGTAGCCTTTATAGCAGCTTTATTCCGGTCAATTTTACAAGTCTGAAATAATCGCAACCGGCATTTTGAAAATATGATTTTGTTTTTTATTACATTGAACTTTTTCAAAAACCACAGGGTAAGACCTGATTAATAAATAAATAATATGGAATATAATACTTCACGTTCGAATATGAACATTTCTGAATATGGGCGTAATATTCAGAAGATGATCGAATACACTATGACTGTAGATGACAGGGAGAAAAGGAATAAATTGGCAAGGGCAACTATTAACATAATGGGCCAATTAAATCCTCATCTCAGGGATGTCACTGATTTTAAGCATAAGCTATGGGATCATCTGTTCATAATGTCGGATTTTAAGCTTGATGTGGATTCGCCTTATCCGAAGCCTTCTGCTGAAATTCTTACCAGGAAACCCGAAAAACTTAAATATAATAATAATGATATCAAATTCAAGCATTACGGAAGAAACCTTGAAAGAATGATCGCAAAAGCTATTGAGTTTCCGGAAGGAGAAGAAAAAAGTGCACTGATCAAACTCATAGCCAATCATATGAAAAAATCCTACCTCACATGGAACCGGGAATCAGTCAATGATAATGAAATAGCAGAGCATCTGTCTATCCTTTCAGATGGCAAACTTAAACTGGATAAAGATGTTCGCCTGAATCATACCAGCGAGATTTTGTCTAAAAACAAAAGAAGAAGACATCAGCAAAAACATTCCTCATCAAGAAATCAGCATTATAAAGGTAAAAGAAGCCAGCAGTAAACATTTTGTGGTTATATATTGAAAAAAACTTCACCGTATGTTTTAAGTTTTAACAACTTTAATTTCCTGCCTGAATTCATGCATTGAAAAGGTATTGTATAAAATTACTTAAAAGTTTCCCGTAATTTTTGATAAAATTGTACCATCTTTGTCAGAAATATTTTATCAGATATTAACCAAGTCATTTAGATAAAAAACGCGGCAATTATGAATACTTTTGAAGTTTATGGAGGCAAAAGGCTCAGAGGCGAGCTGATACCACAGGGAGCAAAAAATGAAGCTTTACAGGTTATTTGCGCCACTTTACTTACAAAAGATAAAGTAACAATAAATAACATTCCTTTAAT
>PWZB01000115.1 GCA_003567625.1 Bacteroidales bacterium
AAAGAGAAGTAAAATTGTCTTTATCAATATGTCTCAGGTCAAACATAGATTCAGGCTGGGGAAGCATAGGCTGATAGGCACCAAAGGTGTTTTTTATAAGTTCGCCCGCTTTACCGTCCCAGTTTTTTTGATCTGTTACAACTAGCATTTCGCCGGTAGGGCCCGTAGCTGAAACCCGTCTGCGCTTCCTTTCCTCAGTTTCGCATGAAAATAAAACGAAAAATAATATTATGGTTGATAAAACAAGTAGCCGGTTCATTTCTTTAAGTTTTTGTTTATTGATAATGTTTGAAATTGTAAAGTTGAATAAGATGAAATATGATCACTGAGTTTAATTCTTTAATGATAATTAATCTTAATTATTGTTCAATAACTGGAATTTTCAGTTTTTGCCCCGGTATTAATACATTTCCTGACAAATTGTTAAGTTCACGGATCTGGCTGATTGTGTTACCCGGATATTTATTGGCAATATCCCAGAGTGTATCACCTTGCTGAACCTGGTGGTAAATATATGTAAACTCTTCTTTTGTTTCTTTGATTTTTTTGTTTTCCGGATGTCTGACTACCAGGTGTTGTCCGGGGTATATTGTTGTACCTGTGAGGTTGTTCAAGGCTTTAAGATCATTGACAGAAACCCTGTAGCGATTTGCGATTATTCCGAGGCTTTCGCCACTTCTGACCACATGTACGTTATTATCGGTAACAATATTTGTTTTTACTGGTTGGGGTGCTCTCACCACGAGTCTTTGTCCGGGGCGTATCAGAGTACCCCTGAGATTATTCCAGCGTTGTATTTCCCTGACGGTACAGCCATACCTTTGAGCTATTGTCCCAAGCACTTCTCCTCGTCTGACTACATGAACGGTAGTTTCAGCCAGCCGGGCAGCTTTCTCTTCCTGTCGGATCTCTTCTGGTGTTTTGTAATTATATATTTTTTCTTCGTTGGAAACAAAGAGGCCTGAATATTCTTTTGGGATACGGAAAACATAGGTTTTGTCTGCACTTCCCGGGATGATATTCTGCCTGAAAGAGGGATTTAAATACCTGAGGTGGTCAAGGGGAATATCGAGCAGTTTGCTTACATTGCGCAAGCTAAGAACTCTGTTGATGTGCAGCGTGTCTATTTCTATATCTGTAAAAGGCGGTGGTGCCGGATAAAGGTTGTGATGGTCGGAATACTCCATTACATAAGTAACAGCTAAAAATGCAGGGACATAATTATTGGTTTCGCGGGGAAGAAATCCTCTTATGCTCCAGAAATCTTTAACTCCTCCTGATCGACGTATAGCCCTGTTAACATTGCCTGCCCCTGAATTATAGGCTGCAATGGCAAGCTGCCAGTCGTCATATATGTTGTAAAGGTCAACAAAATGTTCGCAGGCAGCTATTGTTGATTTTATAACATCCGAACGGTCATCAACATAGCTGTTGACTTCAAGACCGTATAACCTGCCGGTGCCGTACATAAATTGCCATATACCGGTAGCCCCGGCTCTTGAACGCGCAACCGGGTTAAGCGCCGACTCAATAACAGCAATATATTTAAGCTCCAAAGGAAGATTATGCCTGTCCAGTTGCTCCTCAAAATAGGGGAAATATAGCTCGGCAAGACCCATTATCCTTTCGGTAAGATAGCGACGGCGCTTGCTGTATAAGTCAATATAAGATTTTACTATTGAATTATATTCAAATTCTATAGGCGAATACCTGTTTAGCTTTTCTAACCGGGCTTTATAAACGGAATCACAATATTCAGGAACAAAACCAGCAGAAAACCTGCCGGTTATAGGGGGTAATGTGTCAGTGCGAAGTTCAAGGTTCCTGAAAACCTTAAGATTGGCAAGACTGTCAAGCATTGCCACTATCGGATCATCAGGCTTTATGACAAATGTGCTTTCAGTGTTTTTGTCTGACAGGTTATTTTTTTCAGAGCTGAAAATGTACCCGGAAAAAAACAACTGTTGCAAAAAGAATAATGTAATTATAACAGCCTTATAACACATAGCAATATGTTCTTATTATTGTTTTACTAAAGTTTGCCCAGGCTAAGAAAAAAGAAAAGGGTAAAAAGTTAATTTGTATCAATATCCTTTTTTCTCTTCTTGCTTTTCGGCCGGTTCTTCATTGCTGTCAGAATCTTTTTGAGCATCCTTGAATTCTTTCATTCCTTTTCCCAAACCACGCATCAGTTCAGGAATTTTTCGCCCCCCGAAAAGAATCAGTACAATCACAAGAATGATAATAATTTCCGTAGGGCCAGGCATGCCAATTAATGGTAAAAGGTTCATATGCTTTGATTTTAAATGTCAATTTATATTTATAATAACTTCAAATAGTTGTTTATTATTAGCTATATTATAAGCTTTTACGGTTTACGCGACATTTTGTTCCATATAATTGAATGGTATCAATTGATTAATTGGATTTTATTATTTACAAAATTTATTGTAAGCAAATTTATAATTTTTTAATGATAAACTTATGAAAAAAGCATTATGCTTCGGTTTTAAAACATATAAATCTGAAATTTGTTTGTCAGGGTCATTGTCTTCTTGCGATCCATTCAGCGGGATTAAGTTTTTCGGCACCTTTCCATATTTGCAGGTGCAGTACTGTTTTCCTGTCTCTTGGGTCTGTACTGATAACTCCTATTTCCTGGCGCGTATTTACTCTTTGTCCGTTACGTACTGTAATTTCCGAAAGGTTTGAATATACTGTTAAATATTCTCCATGTCTTACAATTGCAGCATTGTTTCCGCCCGGTACGGAAAAAACCCTTACAACAGTTCCTTCAAATACAGCCCTGGCTTTAGCGCCTTCAGTGGTTGAGATGTTGATGCCATCATTAGAGATGCGTATTCCGGGCAAAACAGGATGGTCTTGTTCGCCAAATCTACTTGTGATAATTCCTCTTTCAGAAGGCCAGGGCAAAGATCCTTTGTTTTCATAAAAATTATCGGATATAATTTGCTCTTCCGGTGTTAGTTCAAAAATAGTTGCAGGGGCTTCTCTGCCTTCGGCCCTGGCTCTTTCGGCTGCCTTCCTTCTTTCTTCTTCGATAATTCTTTGTATAGCCCGTGTAAGCTGTTCGGCTTCTTTTTCGTGCTGATTCAGCTGGTTTAGAAGAGATTGTTCTTTATTACGTAAAGCTTGTATGGTTTGGTTTTGTTCTTCTTTTTCAAGAGTGAGGTTTTTTATCTCTTTTTGATGTTCTGCTAAAAGCTCTTGCTGTTCATTTTTGTTTTCTTCAAGTTCCGAAACCTGTTTGTCAAGCTTCTTTGCTGTTTCTTCAATCTTTTCAGCCTGCAGTTTCCGGTGGTGTGCATATTGCTGCATGTATTTAATGCGCATGTAAGCCTGGTTAAAATCCTTAGCCGAAAATATAAACATCAAACGGTTATGAGCATCACGGTTCTTATATGCATGACGTATCATATTTGCATATGACTCTTTCAATTCTTCCAGTTCGGTATTCAGCAATTCTATTTCTTTGGTAAGGTTTTTTATACGCCGGTTTATAAATGTTATTTTATTATTGATGTTTCTTAAAAGCTCTTCTCTCTGGGTAATTTGATTGTTGAGTATAACAAGCTGGTTAAGATTTGTTTCAGCCGATTTTTTGGTTTCTTGCAAAAGCCGGCTGGTAAGACTGATCTGTTCCTGGATCCTTTGCCGTTCTCTTTCAAGCGATTCGCGAGTCTGTCCCGACACATTAATAGTTATTATTGCTGAAATTAATAACAGTAAATACCGGCTCTTTAGCATAGTATTGTTTAATATAATTTTGACCATAACCTCAGGATGTGTTTATTCAAAATCTATAGGCTCATATCTGGACGGTACGGTAAAGTTCATTCGTTGCGGTTCGTTAAGAGTGATTCTTAAATACTGCAAAGAGAGATCAGCGTGATAGCCGGGGTCGGAAATCATCAGATCGATCTTAGCAGGTATTTTTTCGCCTCCTATTTGCTGAAAATTATCATATTCGGCCTTTATTGATCTTTGAACTGATTTTTCGGTAACCAGGTTTTTTCTGATTTTGTGGTTTTCAGGGTCAACCCAGAGATAATGATTAAAGATTAAAGGTTGATGACCGGGATGATTATTTAATGATTGTCTTTTGGGGTCATGCAACATTATTAATCCATCCTCTTCGGAGGTTGTAAAAGAGTCTGTTTGATAATTGGCAAAATCATTTCCAACAAGTATAGCCTGAAGCATGTTATAATCAAGAGATGTACGCAACATGGAGTTTATGAACCCAATATGACCAATGTAGTAAGTGGACTCCAGCCTGTTTAAATACTTGACTGTATCAGGGGTTACTATAGCCCTGGCTATTTCAATACCAAGAACCGGCGACAAAGAGATATATATGGCTTCATCCTTTTTTATTCTGATTGTACCGCTTATGTTGTGGTTTTGATTACCCCAAAGTACATTTCCGGTGAACCTTGCAGAAAACCATTCAAAATCAGACTGATTGGTTGCAAGGTGCTCGAGTATTACTTCAGGTTTGTAGTAAGGAATATCGGGTGTTGGTTTGATTTCCTTTACAGGACGGCAACCTTCGGTTAAAAAAGCAAAAAGTGAAATCAAGAGAAAAATTATCTTTTTGTATGAAGTCAGATGATATTTATTCATGTAATATTCCCGTTTTTATTTTTTTATCGAGATAATCGGATCCGTTACCTTTTTCACCTGCTTTTTCCCAGTATTTCAATGCTTCATCCTTGCGTTCTAATTTATAAAGCACATCACCATAATGTTCGAGGATAACGGCATTATCATCGCCGGAATTGTCCATGGCTTTTTTTATCCATTTTTCGGCTTCTTCATATTTGCCCATTTTATACATTATCCAGCCGTAAGTGTCAAGATATGATGGATTGTTTTTTTCAAGCTTGTTTGCTTTTTCCGACATTTCTATTGCGTATTCAAGGTTTTCGTTACGCAATGAGAGAAAATAGCTGTAATTGTTAAGAGCAATTGTGTTTTCAGGGTCTATTTCAAGAGCTTTTTCATATGACCGGTCTGATTTTTGGTGATTATCAAGATAATAGTTGGAATCGCCCATCAACGTATAAAATTGTCCTTTTAAAAGTTTATTGTCAACAACAAGCTCAACTCCGTATTCAAAAGCTTGTGATGCTTTCTCATAATTCTCAAAATGATAGTGTGCAATTCCATTGAAATAATATAATATTGGTTGTTCGAAAAAATACTCCAATGCTTTTTCGGAGTATTCTATCATAAATTCGTAATCTTCAAGTTGTGAGGAGATATATAAGATCTGTTCCCATACCAAATATTGGTCAGGGTCTAATTTTGCCGATTGTACGAATTTTTCGCGTGCTTTTTCATATTCTTCTTCCCTGAAAAGAAAATCACCATACATGGCATACATTTCAGCTTCTTCGGGATACATTTCTATCAAAATATCCATCATGGCAAAAGCTTGTTCAAGATATTCCGGATTGTCTTCAGACATGCTATAAAACGCATACATTATGCGTCCTTTGCTTTTTTTATCAAGTTGCGGGCTTTTAAAAGCTTTTTTGAGTTCTTCAAAGGACTTATCCATCTTTCCCTTTTGCCTGTAATGTTCGGCTAAATGCAGCCTTGCCAGGGCATTCCCAGGATCATTTTCTATAATATCGCGGTACAATTCTATTGCTTTTTCCTGCTCTCCTATTTCGTTATATATCTCGGCAAGAAATTCCACATAGAGTGGTTGATCAGGAAAATAAGAAATAAGCTTCTTAGCTTCTTTAATGGCTTCATCATATAACTCCATTTCTATGAAAAGCTGTATTTTTTCAATACTTAATTCATCTGAAAATCCTGTAATTGACTCAATATGGTCAAAAATGTTGATAACTTTATCATATTCATCCATATAAATATAAGTACTGATCAGGTTAAGTTGCAGTGACAGGTCTTCCGGGTATAGATCGGCTATTTTTTGATGAATTTTTGCAGCTTCATCAAACTGGTCTTTCAGGATGTATATGTCAGCCAACAACATCAGGTAATGTTGATTTTCAGGGTCAACGTTTATTGCTTTTTTTGCATATTTCAAAGCTTCATTAAAGTGGTCGCCCCTGGTATATATTTTTGCCAGTTCATAAGCTGCTGCTGCGTTTTCGGGGTTTTTCACCAATGCTTCAGAATAAAGAGCCGACGCATTAAGCCAATTACCCAGCATCTTTTCTTTTGAAGCATCTATTAGCAAAACAGTGCTCTTTAGCTTGTCACGTTCCGATAATTCTATCTCCTCAACCTTAGTCTTCTCAACAGGAGTTTGTTTAAAACTCTTACAACCGCTAAAAGCATTCAAAATAACTAAGGCAATAACAAAAAACCAAATTTTTAAATAATTGTTCATATGATCAGGTGTTATGACAGTTTGTTTAAAGAAGTATTAAAAAATACCCGCTAAATGGTTATGTGATATGATAACGATACATAAAGCAATAAAGTTATTTAAAAGGGGTTATAAAAATGCAATTAAAAATTACAAAAAATGTTAATATTCTTATTTCCAGGCTGAATAATCGCCAATGTTAGCATCAATTTTTTTGCCTGAAAGATTGACATAGTTGCCGATCATGGCATTATCCAATATAATATAATGCAAACGTGTGTGATTCTGAATAATAGATTTACTTATAACACACCGTTTTATTGATGTATTTTTACCGACGGACACGTATGGTCCTATGACGGAGTCTTCAATAACAACATTTTCCCCGATAAAGCAAGGTTCAATTATTGTTGAATTTTTGAAAACGGCTGACGGCTCAATGAGTTTATCGCTTTGTGTGAGCTCCAATATTTTTTGATTGGCATGAATGGTTGCATTTTTATTGCCGCAGTCAAACCACTCATTCACTTTACATGTGGAGAATCGCAAACCTTTTTCTTTCATGTTTTCAAGAGCATCGGTTATCTGGTATTCTTTATTTTTTATTATTTTGTTATCCGTTAAATATTGCAGTTCTTTTTTGAGTTGTTCACCTTTTCTGAAATAATATATACCAATAATAGCCAGGTTTGAGACAAAAGTCTTTGGTTTTTCATAAAAATCTGTGATAAAACCCATTTTATCGGTTTTGACAACGCCAAAACTTGCCGGGTCATCAACACGGTGTACAAGGACAACAGCATCTTTTTCTTCTTCAAGCTTAATATCGGTGTCAAACAGAGTGTCGGCATAAGCCACGATTGTTTTACCTGCAAGAGCCGGTTCTGCACAAAGCACTGCATGGGCAGTTCCCAAAGCTTTTTGCTGATAATAAATTTTTCCTGCCGCACCATATTTTGCTGCTATATCCAAAAGATTTTTTTCAACATCTTCACCGAAATTGCCGGTTACGAAAGCAATCTGATCAATTTTTTCATTAACGATTTTTGTTATATTGGCTACCAGTCTTTCAACGATAGGCTTACCTGCCACCGGCATCAAGGGTTTTGGTAAAGTCAGCGTGTGAGGGCGCATTCGTTTGCCAATACCTGCCATAGGTATGATGACGTTCATGCGGATTATTTTTTATTAATATATTTTGTAGATCATAGAATCCAAAGATAATGATTTTTCACCTGCTTTTAACCGGTTCCCGTATGACCGAAACCTCCTGCACCTCTTTTTGTATCATTAAGGTTTTCAGCAAGCTCCGGCTCTGCGCGTTCGTGTTTTGATATTATCATTTGTGCAATACGGTCGCCGTTTTTGATAATATATTCTTTATTAGAAAGATTAATTAAAATTACTTTTATTTCTCCGCGGTAATCTGCATCTATAGTGCCCGGAGTGTTAAGCACAGTGATACCGTGTTTGTAAGCCAAACCGCTACGCGGCCGGATCTGTGCTTCAAAACCTGCGGGAAGCTCTATATACAATCCGGTTGGAACCAATTCCCTTTCAAAAGGTTTAAGTTTAATTCCTTTTTTAAGGCTTGCACGTAAATCCATACCGGCTGATAAGTCCGTTTCATATGCAGGTAATGGATTATCGGAATGATTAATAATTTTTACCTTCATAAATAATACTTTATTGACAAATTCCAGTCAAAATTCAATTACAACCTTATGCTGTGGCAAGAATTCAGATATTCATAATGTCTTCTTCCTTGTTTTTCAGCAAGCTGTCAATTTTTTTGGTGAAATTGTTGGTTAGCTCCTGAACCTCTTTTTCGAAAGTTTTCACATTATCTTCCGGCACACCTTTTTTTTCAAGCTTTTTGGCAGAATCTATAGCATCTCTTCTTACATTCCGGATGCTTACTTTAGCAGATTCTCCTTCAGAGCGGACTTGCTTTACAAGTTCTCTGCGTCTTTCTTCAGTCAAAGGCGGCACAATAACGCGGACCACCGTACCATCATTTTGGGGATTGAACCCAAGGTTAGCAGCCATTATGGCTTTTTCAATGACTTCAAGCATGCTTTTTTCCCAAGGATGTATAACAATGGTTCGGGCGTCAGGCGTATTGATATTTGAAACCTGCGAAAGCGGTGTAGTAGTGCCGTAATACTCTACAGTAACACTATCAAGCATCTGAGGATTGGCTTTGCCTGCACGGATTTTTGAAAGCTCGCGCGTAAGATGCGAAATGGCATTGTTCATCTTTTCTTCAGCATCGGCAAACAGTATGTTAATATTCTCATTCATAATTTATATATGTTTATTGTACATAATGTATTGGTTTACAGTTGAGACAAATTTATAACTTTTACGAAACATATCTCATAATTTTATTTTTTTATGTAATGTTTACAGGCACGTTTTTTAAAAACCTTTTTTGAGTCAGTTTTTCACTATTGTTCCTACGTTTTTTCCTTCAATTACGATTTTTGAAAGGTTATTTTTTTTGCCCATATTGAAAACTATAATGGGCATATTGTTTTCATAACAAATTGTAAAGGCGGTCATATCCATGACTTTAAGTTTTTTCCTATAGACTTCATCAAAAGATACGGTGTCAAATTTAGAGGCTTCGGGATTTTTCTCGGGGTCATCGCAGTACACTCCGTCAACGCGCGTGCCTTTAAGAATAACATCCGATTTGATTTCAACGGCTCTGAGGGCTGCCGCAGTGTCGGTCGTGAAAAAAGGATTACCCGTTCCCCCGGTTATTATGACAACTTTACCTTGCTCAAGAAGCTCAATAGCAAGCCTGCCGTCCATCTTATCACAAACAGGGGTTATTTCAATACCCGATAAAATCTTGACCGGCATGTGTTGTTGCTCAAAAACTGATTGCATAGCCATACCGTTAATGACCGTTGCCAACATTCCCATATAATCACCCTGAACCCTGTCAAAACCCTTTGAATAACCTTCAAGACCCCTGAATATATTGCCGCCGCCAATTACAATTGCAATTTGAACGCCTGCCTTGTACAAAGGCAAAATTTCTTTCGCAAAGCTTTCAAGAATAAGGGGGTCTATCCCGTTCTGACTTTCCCCCCTCAATGACTCGCCGCTTAATTTTAATAATATACGTTTGTATTGTGTCATATTTAAATTATTTGTTAATGCAATGCTAATGACTGCTAATTTAAACAAATATTCGATAGTTACCTTTAATTTGAATAATTTTTTGTTGCAGAAGAAAAATACTTATGAATGGAATTGTTCAGGAACTGCCCAATTGATGAAACAAAATAAAACGTATTTATCACCGGATGGTTTTTTGTTATTTATTAAATTTCAGTTTAGAAATTTAAGTATTATACTTTTCATTACATGAAAACGTTTAAAACGTATACTTTACATCAGGACAGGCACTTTGTTGCTATTATCATATATGAGTTCGGTTTGCACGAATATAATTTGGTGTTTGCAGGTTGACTGTTTTTATATATGGCTTGTTTTTTCTTGGTCTTTTATGTAAAAATGAAGTTTTATTAATTTTGTAATCATAAATATAAATAAAATCGCCGTGAATTGTAAATTACCCCTAAATCTGTTAATTAAAGCTTGCCTGTTATTACAGTTTTTCGCGTTTACTTCAGAAAGCCTTTTTTCACAGGGAGTTCCAATAGGACAATGGCGTCATCATTTGCCTAATAATACTATAATAAGTTTAGTTGAAACTCCGGGTGAGGTAATCGGGGCAAATCCATATGGTTTGATTATTTATAACAAAACCGACAATAGCGTGGAACGCTTCAATAAAGTTCATGGGCTTTCCGATTTCGGGATAACGCAGATTTTGAATGTGCCGGGGAAAGATCTTTTGTTTATTGCTTACGAAAACGGAAATATTGACCTGAAGCAAAACAATACGGTTTATAATATCCCCGACATTAAGAATGCTGCAATTATAGGCAGTAAAAGAATAAACAGCGTGCTTGTTGAAGATGAAACAGCATACCTGGCTACCGGTTTTGGAATTGTTAATCTTAATCTTTCCGACCGGACTATTCGCGACACCTATTATATAGGACCTGATGGCAGCCAAATATATGTTAATGATTTGCTTTTTACTGATGAATATGTTTATGCGGCTACCGAAGGTGGGGTTTTTAGAGCTGATATTGATGCACCGAATCTTGCCGACTATAACTATTGGTCAAGAATTGATGATATGCCGGTGGTTGCAGGCAATTACAATTTTATAAATTCTTTTGCAGGCTATGTCTTTGCTAATCTTACCGTAACAGAGAATGAAAATGCAAGCGATACTTTGTATTTTTATGATGGCGAACAATGGAATATATTCAAACCGGAAGGAGAAGACTATTTTCAACCAAAAAGACAGATACGAAAGAGTGAAAATAAACTTATAGTAGTTGCTGATACTGTTGTGGATGTATTTGACAGTGATTTTCAAAGAATAATGCATGTAGATGATTATTACGGAGGAAATCCCGATCCTTACGATGCTTTTATTGACTACCAGGACTTTTTGTGGATTGGAGATGATTATTTCGGGATGGTAAAGATGATCTCTGCGCACTCATCTGAGAAAATAATGTTGCATGGCCCTTCAAGCTCCAATTCTTTTGCTCTTGCCGCTTCGCCGGGCAATATCTGGGTAGCGCCCGGTTCTAAATCTCCTGGCGGGGCGAATTATTGGAATTATAATGGTTTTTTCAGGTTTTCCGATGAAAGATGGCGTAATTACAACCGGTTTGACTATGAAAAGATGTGGGAGGTTTTTGATATAGTACATGCTGCTGCCGACCCGCGAAACCCTCGCCGTGTGGCGTTAAGCTCATGGTTTGCCGGTGTTCTTGTTTTTGATGATTTTGAGTTAGAAGGCTTATATAATGAAGAAAACAGTACTTTACAACCACGCCTTGGCACTTTTGACCGGGTTTGGATCAGCAGCACAGCTTTTGACAGGCAAGGAAACCTCTGGGTTGCCAATGCACAGGTGGAAGAACCTCTTTCGGTAAGAACAACCAACGGACAATGGTTGTCTTTCGATCTGGACGGGTTAGTATCTTCAGCCTGGTTAACAGGTGATATGATCATTGACGATCATGGTCAGAAATGGATCATATTGCCGGGTGGCAATGGCATGGTAGTGTTCAGGGAGAACACACTGAACAACAACAACGACTATGAAGTAAGGCGGATTACAACAGCCGCGGGTAGCGGCGGATTACCAAGCAATGATGTTACGGCTATAGCAAATGATTATAACGGCTATATCTGGGTAGCCACAGGTAACGGTGTAGTCGTTTTTTATTCTCCCGGTCGTGTTTTTACCGGCCAACCTTTTGATGCCCAGCCAATAATCCTGGAAGAAGACGGATTTGCCGGTCTTCTTTTTGAAAACGAAACCGTTAATTCTATTACTGTGAATGGTTCCAACAAAAAATGGTTCGGCACGTCACAAGCAGGGGCTTTTCTTATTACTTCCGATGGCCGAAGTACCATACGTCATTTCGATGTTGTTAACAGCCCCTTACCTTCCAACAACGTGAGGGATGTTGCGGTAGAACCAAAAACAGGCGAAGTATTTTTCGCTACTGACCGGGGCATAGCTTCATTCCGCGGATTTGCAACCAAAGGTACAGAAAAACATACCGACGTCTTTGCTTTCCCAAATCCTGTTAAACCAGGCTACAACGGGTACATTGCCGTTAACGGGCTGGTTCGAAATGCAAATGTTAAGATTACAGATATCAACGGAAACCTTGTCTACGAAACTGTTGCTGAAGGCGGGCAAGCCGTGTGGAATGGCAAAGACATGCGGGGTAAACGACCCGCATCAGGTGTATATCTCGTATTCTCTACAAATGAAGACGGAAGTGAAACGGTAGCAACAAAGATATTGTTTTTGAATTGATGAAAATATTGATTGATCTGAAGTTAGCCACTGTGGCCATGTTGACAGGCTCTATTTAAATGAGCGGAAAACTAAGAACATTATATGAGTTTAAATATACATACGGAAGGAATAGTTTTACACAGTTTTAAATATGGTGAAACAAGCATAATATCAAGGATATACACCAAAGAGCTGGGACTGCAGTCATATCTCGTGGCAGGTGTGAGGAAAAGAAAAACATCCTTTAAGTATAACTTGTTTCAACCGTTATCATTATTTGAAATGGTTGTTTACCATAATGAAAAACATGGTCTGCAGCGTATAAAAGAGATCAGTTCCGTAAAACAATATAACTTGGTCCACAAGGATATTCGAAAAACAACAATCGCTATTTTCATCAGTGAAGTGCTTGTCAACTGCCTGAAAGAGGAGGAGTCAAATCCCCGGTTGTTTGATTTTCTTATAGATTCATTTCTTTTTTTGGACAGCTCAACAGGAAAGATTGCTGATTTTCACATGTTATTTCTTTTGCAATTAACACGTTATCTCGGGTTTTATCCAAACCTGAAGCAAGAAATAGACAAACCCGCGTTTAACCTTAAAGATGGTGTTTATCAAAAGTTTGAAAAAGACTCGCCATACTTTCTGGATTTACAATTCAGCGACTTTTTTGGCAGGTTGAGCAGGATGGAATACAGCGATCTTAGCCGGTTCTCCATACCATCACAGCTAAGAAAACCACTCCTGGAAAAGATCATTGATTACTATAAGCTTCACATGGAAGGATTCAGGGATATCAAATCACTGGCAGTGCTGGAAACGGTTTTTAATTAGCAGTCGTACCCCGACTAAAATGACTTTTTATGGAGTCAAAGAACTTTACAGTTTACAAATCATCAGCCGGGAGCGGCAAGACATATGCACTGGTTAAGGAATACCTGAAGCTGGTATTGGTTAACCCTGCAAAAATACGCCATATACTTGCTATAACATTTACTAATGCGGCTTCGTCAGAGATGAAGGAACGAATTATAAAAGCATTGGCCGAAATGGTTGCCTTAAAGAAGGGTTATCTTAACAAAACCGGCAAGTTGGAAACAGGCGTAAAAAGACTTACAGGGCAAATTATTACTGAAACTTCACTGGATGAAATCACTTTGCTTGACAATTCGGAAAAAGTGTTTTATCACATCCTTCATAATTATAATGACTTCAGTATCAGCACTATTGATAGCTTTACCCACCGCATATTGCGGACATTTGCCTTTGATCTGCGAATACCTGTAAACTTTGAAATCGAATTTAATGCACGGCAAACCATTGAGAAATCCGCCGACGTTTTGATAAGCAGGGCAAGGGCAGGGAACAGCTCTGAACTTACCAATCTGCTGGTGCAGTTTATTGAATCGCGAACCGATGAGGAGCGCAGCTTTGCCATAGAACGTGAAATAGCCCAGATGGCCTGCAAAATGCTTAATGAAGACAGCACCTGTTTCATAGAAAAGCTCAAAGACAAAAGTATTGCTGATTTAATGAAAGCATATAAGGTGATCAGAAAAAAGCTGGAAGATTTCAAAAACCGCAATGTTAAACTTGGCACAAAGGGGCTTGATAAAATTGAAACTGCCGGTATAGATATTAAATCATTGGCACAGGGCAATAAAGGGATCTATTCCTGGCTTAAAAAGCTTTCGGAAGGGCGGATTTCGGATGGATTACCACCAAACAAAACCGTATTAAAGATTTTAAACGAAAATAAGTGGCATAGCACCAAAGCCGGTAAGGAAGATATTGAAGCAATAAGTGCCATTGCGCACGAATTACAATCTATAAGCGAAGAAATTATAACCCTTTCCGAAGAAAAATTTAGCGAATATATTTTGCTGGATAATATCAGGAACAATCTTTTTTCACTTGCATTGATAAACGAAATGGGAAAAATCATGGATGATATCAGGAAAGAGGAGAATATCTTGTTTATTGCTGATTTTAATAAGAAGATCTCCGATGTTGTTGCCCGTGAGCCTGTACCATTCATATATGAGCGGGTAGGAGAAAGGTATGAAAATTACATGATTGATGAATTTCAGGATACATCTGTGCTTCAATGGCAAAACATGTTGCCTTTGATTGAAAACAGCCTTGCAAATGGAAATATGTCGTTGCTTGTCGGTGATGCAAAGCAGTCTATTTACCGCTGGCGTGGCAGCGATGCGCAACAGTTCGTCAAACTGCCGGAACTTACCGATAAAATTTTTTCAATTAATAAAGATCAAGTTGAAAAAATGCTTGAGGCAAGCTGCCGTCAAATACCTGAAAATCCGGAAGATGAGACAATAAACTACAGGTCGCTTAAAACCATTGTCGAGTTCAATAACGATTTTTTCGAAACTATAAAACCCGGGATGCCCGACCTTGTTAAAGATGTCTATAGAGGCCATAAGCAAAAATCTAATAAACAAGATTCGGGAGGCTATGTTGAGATATCTTTTATCCCGGAGGTGAAAGGGGAAAAAGAGAAATTAGAAAAAGAGACGGTTGAGAAAGTAGAAAGCATAATTGAAGAACTAGTCAACGGTAAATATAATTACAGGGATATCGCCGTCTTATGCAGAAAGAAAAAAGAAGCTGCAACTGTAACACAGCACCTTACTCAAAAGGGATTATATGTGGTTTCTGAAGAATCACTGCTGTTAAGCAGTTCAACAAAAGTGAACTTTTTGGTTTCCTTAATCAGAATATTGAACAATCCTCAAGACAGCCCCGCAATGACCGAATGCGTGGATTTCCTGCTAAAAAGCAAAATTATAAAACAACCGGACAATCTTCACCTTTGCCTTAAAGAGTTGTTTTATAAACCCGGTAACGATAAAGTTTGCAAAACAAGCACTTTTGAACGGTTTGTTGAGCTGTTAAATAAAAACGGATTAAAGATACCATCATTTTTTTTTTCTGCAACTACGGTTTATGAGATAATAGAAGAGGCGGTAAGAATGTTTTTTCCTTCACAAAAGAAAATTTGTCCTTATTTGACCTTTTTCTTTGATTGCATTCATGAATATCAGCAAACATATCAAAACTCCATACCCGGGTTTTTGCGCTACTGGGATGAAAACAAAGATGGGTTTTCGCTTGTAATCCCCGAAAAGCTGAATGCAGTGAAGGTCATAACTATTCATAAGTCCAAAGGGTTGCAGTTTCCTGTGGTCATTTATCCTTTTGCAAAAGAAACAGCAAGATCAGGCAGGGAAGATGGCTTTTGGATCAACGTTGAACATCAGGATATACCGGGATTAAAAGTTGCTTATGTCGGAGCACGCAAAAGCCTGCTTTATACGGATTATTCAGAACTATACACCAGGGAGGAAGAAAACAGGATGCTTGACCTTGTAAATTTATCATATGTGGCTTTCACCCGACCGCAGGAAAAATTGTTTGTGGTTTCTTCAAAGCCCGAAAACGGTAAATTTCCTAAAAACAGCCTTAACACCATAATACATGATTATCTTAAAATAAAAGGGTTGTGGCATGACGATAAGCTGGTTTATACTTTCCCAAAGCACGAGTCAAAGCAAAAAGATATTAAAGGCAGCCCGTTCGAAAAATCTGTAACTGAAGAAGAAACCGGCAAACAGTGGTTAGACGAATATATCAATCAGCCCTGGAAAAATAAAGTTACAGCATCTATTCTTGATCTACCTCTTGAACCAGGCCAGGTAAAACGGGTTACGCGGGGAAAAGCAATACACAGAGCCATGGAAAAGATCCTTGTATCGAAAGATATACAGGTGGCTGTTAAACAATTGATAGCCGAAGGATATATATCCGAAGATGAAAGTGACAGCCTGAGAAAAAATATTTCTGCCTTGTTGAACAATTCGTTGATAATGCCGTTCTTTACAGAAAAATACAGGATAAAAACCGAACCGGGAATATTTGACAGGAACGGAAATTTTTACAGGCCTGACAGGATAGCTTTTTCACCCGAACAAACGGCTGTATTGGATTATAAAACAGGCATACAACAAGAAAAGTATAAATATCAAATACGCAAATATGGCAAACTGTTAGAAGAATTGAATTATAAAAATGTAAGATTGTTCATTGTGTATATTGATCAGGATATTATTGAAGAAATAGTATAATAAGGAATTGTCAATGAATAGTTATTCTTAACAAGTAACGGGTAGTTTATCATTGCATTGATTTTTGACCCGTTACTCG
>PWZB01000002.1 GCA_003567625.1 Bacteroidales bacterium
ACCCGTTACCCGTTACCCGTCACCCGTTACCCGCCACCTGTCACCCGTCACCCGTTACCCGTTACCCGTTACCCGTCACCCGTTACCCGTTACCCGTTACCCGTTAATTGTTCATTATTCATCAATCTCTGAAAATAATCAATCTAAACTATAATTATTCATATTTGAAGTTCAAAGTTACTCAAGATTTTTCTTTTCTGACCAATCAAAATCCTGTGTATTTTTGCATTTCAAACAATAGGTGAAAAAAGGGATACATATTATGGCAAAAATACTGGTAATAGACGATGAGACGAGCATTCGTCGCACGCTCAAGGAGATTCTGGAATATGAGAAATTTGATGTTGAGCTTGCCGAGGACGGTTTTGAGGGTTTGGAGAGAGCAGTGGAGTCTGATTTTGATGTTATTCTTTGCGACATCAAGATGCCGAAGATGGATGGAATAGAGGTGCTGGAGAAGTTGCAGGAAAAGACACCTGATTCAACCGTTGTTATGATATCGGGCCATGGGACCATTGATGCGGCTGTTGATTGTATCAAAAAGGGGGCTTTCGACTTTATCAGCAAGCCGCTTGACCTGAACAGGCTTATGATAACCATTCGTAATGCTTTGGATAAAAAGCAACTTGTTACCGAGGCCAAAGTGCTTAAGAAGAAGGTAAGCAAAAAATATGAGATGATAGGGGAGTCTGCAGGAATTCAAGATATATGCAAAATGATAGAGCGTGTTGCACCTACCGATGCCAGGATATTCATCACAGGCGAAAGCGGCACGGGAAAAGAACTTGTGGCAAGGCATATCCACGAACTAAGTAAACGTGCGAAAAATCCTTTTATAGAAGTCAATTGCGCAGCCATTCCTTCCGAGTTGATTGAAAGCGAGCTTTTTGGCCATGAAAAGGGTTCTTTCACAAGCGCCATAAAACAAAAAATCGGGAATTTTGAGCTTGCCAACGGAGGAACACTTTTCCTTGACGAGATCGGCGATATGAGCCTTGCCGCACAGGCAAAAGTTCTCAGAACATTGCAGGAAAACAAGATAACACGTGTTGGCGGTGAGAAAGAAATAGAGGTTGACGTAAGAGTTATTGCTGCTACTAACAAAGACATTAAGAAAGAAATAGAAAACAATAATTTTCGAGATGATCTTTACCACAGGCTTAGCGTGATACTCATGCATGTGCCTTCTCTGAACGAACGTGAAGATGATATCCCTTTGCTGGCAAACCATTTTTTGGAGGGAATATGCCGTGAACAAGGAATGCCGGCAAAAGAGTTCTCTGATGATGCTCATGCTGAAATGAAAAAAATCACCTGGACAGGCAACATACGTGAATTGAGAAATGTTGTCGAACGCCTTGCTATTTTGTGCGATAAAACTATTACAGCCGAAGATGTTATAAATTTTGCAAAACCGTTACAGGCAGGGAAGAAATAAGAAACGTAATCCGGAATAAATTCCATATTTAAAATCCCAAATCCCAAATCCCAAATAAATTCCAAATTCCTGCCGAGTAAAACGAGACCATGGCCACCAATTAAAATTAAACAGTTCGTGAGTAAATCTCAAAATTATATTTTTGGATTTTAGATTTATTTTGGATTTGAGATTTTGGATTTGGAGTTTTACAAAGGGCTCAGCGCTCTTGTTTTTTCAAAGAATATGAATGCATCATATCGTTGTGGCAAAATGCTGACAACGTAATTACCCGGTACTTCTCTTTCGGGGTTGTAGACAACGCCTATGGCTCTGTGCCCATGTGGTTCGGCAAACTCATCATGTGCCCGGTCTTGCTCATCAAAGATCAGCATATAATTGTTGTAAGGAACCTGGTTCAATAGGTATTCATAGCTGTCTCTGTGTGCTTCCGGAACATTTAGCTTAAGCATGCGTTCGCCCCATTGCCTGCCGGCTTTCACCGTACCTGTGTAAGTACCAAATCCGGTTATAAAGACGTTGCCGGCACCCAATTCTTCTCGTGATAGCTGCCCTATATTCGCCCTCCCACGATTTGCCATTTCAGTGGCACGTGCATCTCCAACATGAGTGTTATGAGCCCATACTATACCCTGGGCACCATCGCCATAAAAGTCCAATAAACGGTTTACGGTCAAAAACATATGCTCTACACGGCTGTTCCATGATTCCGGCCCGCGACTCTGAATTGACTGCCGGTAAAACTTTTCGGCATATTTAAGTACAAGAGCATTTTGTTTGGCGTAAAGGAACTCATAATCTGAAACATCAAGCCTGTCTTGTGAATTGCGTATCAACTCTACCACAGCTGCCGTTTCGGCAGTGCAGTCGGGTTGGCCCATGCGCACCGAACGGGCATACTCCCAACTGTCTTCACCATAAGGTGCAAAACAGTCGTACAAAGATCTTACATTTTCAAGCAATGCAGGGTCATGTTTTTCCAGGAAAGCATAAAGCGCAGCTTTTGAATTCCATTCATCATATACATCCATGCCATAAAAGCCGACCTTATCTTCAAAGCTTCTGCCCATATTATACTCACGCAGCCATTCAATCAAACCCTCGACTTCTTTATTTCCCCACATCCAGAGAGGCCATCTTTCAAGGTTTTCCAGTACTTCACGTGCACTACCGGCTGCCCCCTCCATATCTTTAACATAACGGTTTAACTCGTAAAGACTTGCCCAGTCGCCCTCAACGGCAATGAACGAAAAATCCTTCTCACTGATAAGCCTGCGGCTGATAGAATCACGCCAGGCATAATATTCATGTGTGCCATGACTCGCCTCACCCAATAGCTTCAAACGTTTATCACCGGCTTTCTCTATAAGCTCGTCCATATCGGCTGAAGTGTGCAGCTCAATGGCTTTTGATGTAAGATATGACACCAGGTCGTTGCCCTCATCCGCGGGATCACCGAACTTGCAGCCTATTACTACTGCGGTAATCAAAATAAATAACAAAATTTCTGATCTGAATAGTTTCATTTGTATAAAATGTATTTAACGTTCTGATTTTTAATAAAGTATATTTGTTAATGTTTACATTTTTAGTTTTTAACCCATGGAACCCTCATGCTTTATTCATTTTCTTTTGTGAACGTTTTATTAATGAGGGTTTCATCTTTATTGTATTTTTTTATAGAAAAGGTAAAAATACAAATCAAAGCGTTATTTGCCAAAAAAACAGAAAGAAATTTAACGCAATTGTTCCAATGTCGTGTCCCGACTTTTTGGGAAAAAGGTACGAGTGAAAAATTTGAATCACGTATTCTGAACAAAAGTCGGGGCACGACTGAAAAAAAAATGGAGCAAAATAGAAGTCGGTGCACGGCTTATGACTTGTAAGAAAATATTACCTTTGCGGGATAATTTTGTGTAGTTGTATTGATGAAACGGACTTCAATTATATCTGTTTTTCTGATTGTGTTTTCATGTATGTGTTATGGTTTTGAACCCATCGAAACTGATACACTGGAAGCATTGCCGTCGGCAGTGAAATGGTATTCCGAAGCGCAACTCGCCAACCCTGCCATTGCGGAGCCAAATTATGTTGATACAACCCTTAAAGGTTTTCAGAAATATGATTTTGCTTACCGCGAAAGAACATTTTTTTCGCATAAAGGCAATACGGGGCATGCGCATCGTAACCTGGTTTTCAAACCTGTTTCAAAAGGGCATGGATTTAAATATCTTCAGACCGATGTATACAAAGGAAACCTGTTCGCACATAATAAAATAAGATTTTACCGCCCCGATTATGTTTTTACCGACCTTTATTATATCACCGGCGGAGAACGTGAGCAGTTGTTCTATGCTTTACATTCCCAGAGACTAACCGATGATCTTGTAATGTCATTCAAATACCAGTTGACCCGTTCGCCGTCCATTTATAGCC
>PWZB01000194.1 GCA_003567625.1 Bacteroidales bacterium
AAACATCCCCTGAAGACCTTAACGGTATGGATGCCGCAGAAGGAATACTCACAGCCCGCGGAGGTATGACATCACATGCCGCAGTAGTAGCGCGTGGCATGGGTAAATGTTGTGTCTCAGGTGCAGGCGCTGTTAATATTAACTACAGGAAAAGAACAATGACGGTAAATGGCAAAGAATATAAAGAAGGTGAGTTTATCTCCCTCAACGGTACTACCGGCGATGTTTATGAAGGAAAAATCAAAACCAAAGACCCTGAGATGAGTGGCGATTTCGGCGAACTGATGGAACTGGCTGAAAAACACACAAGAATGTATGTCAGAGCTAACGCGGATAACCCGCGTGATGCAAAGGTAGCCAGGGATTTTGGTGCAAAAGGTATCGGGCTTTGCCGTACGGAGCATATGTTTTTCGAAGGCAGAAGGATCATTGCCATGCGCGAAATGATACTTGCCAACGATGAAGAAGGCAGACGTAAAGCGCTGGAAAAATTATTGCCTATCCAGCGTGAAGATTTCGAAGGCGTTTTTGAAGCCATGCAAGATCTGCCCGTTACAGTTCGGCTGCTGGACCCACCGTTGCATGAGTTCCTGCCACATGAAGATAAAAACCAGAAACAGATGGCTGACGAACTAGGGGTTTCGGTTGATGAGGTGAAAGCCAAAGTTAACAGCCTTCACGAAATGAACCCAATGCTGGGGCACAGAGGCTGCCGGCTCGGAAATACCTACCCAGAAATATCAGAAATGCAAACACGGGCAATCATAGAAGCTGTCTTAAACCTGAAAAAGAAAAACATCACGGCAGTACCCGAAATAATGATACCTCTAACCGGAATACCGGAAGAGATGAAAATGCAGGAAGATATAGTACGCTCAACGGCAGAAAAAGTGTTTGAAGAATACAATGACCGTATAGAATATTTGGTTGGAACTATGATAGAAGTGCCGCGTGCAGCACTGGTAGCTGATAAGATAGCCGAACATACCGAGTTTTTCTCATTCGGAACAAACGACATGACCCAGATGACTTATGGCTATTCAAGAGATGATTCGGGTGTATTTCTGCCTGTTTATATTCAAAAAGGAATACTGAAACATGACCCCTTCCAGATACTTGACCAGGAAGGAGTTGGTCAACTGGTAGAAAAAGCGATAATTGACGGCAGGAAAACGAAGAAAGACCTGAAAATAGGTATTTGCGGTGAACATGGTGGCGAACCTAACTCGGTAGAATTCTGCCACAGGGTAAACATGGACTATGTTAGTTGTTCGCCATATCGGGTGCCAATAGCAAGACTTGCCGCTGCACAAGGCGCCGCCAGGGAAAAAGTCTCATCAAAGTATGAGATTAATTAGAGTCTGTCTATAAAATGCTTTTATTTTGATTTAAGAACCCCGATACGCTTCGCTACGGGGCAGGCGGGGCAGGCGGGGCAGGCAAAGATTAACGATTTACGATTCACGAAGTTTGGCATAATCACCAGATTTTCTCTCAACTTCTAAAAACAAAAATCGTTAACTTAGCGTGCCGACCAAAGGGAGACAATGACCGAAGGGAATAACATTGCGAACTCACGAACACCAAATAAAATAAAATATTAAGTGAGTAATCGATATTCGTTATTCAAAAAAGTTTGACATTATAGACAAACTCTGATTTACCTGCTATTTTTGTTTGATAACAAACAATTAAACCAACTAACCCATATTCAAAAACACACATCTGCACGGATATTTGTGTCAATTTGTGAAAACCATTTGTGTAAATTTGTGAACAAAAAACAAATTCAAAATTCTATAAACAATTATTTAATACCACATATTAATGCTTTTAGGAGTACACTGTTCAGTAAGCGGGGGTCTTGAAAAGGCGTTTGATGAAGCCAGGCAGCTTGATATCGACACTTTTCAGATTTTTACGCGTAATCAGCGTCAATGGAGAGCAAACCCCATAAGCAATCAAGAGCGCGAAGCCTTTACAAGGGCTTTTGAATCATCAAAGGTAAAAATCGCTTTTGCACATGCATCTTACCTTGTAAACCTGGCAAGCGGTAATGATGATTTATGGAAAAAGTCAACCGAAGCCATGATTGCCGAAGTTGAGCGTTGTCATGCCCTGGGCCTTGCATTTGCCGTTGTACATCCCGGTGCCGCCAAAGGTCTTGATGAAAATATTGCCATAGAAAGAGTTGCATTAGCGATCCGTAAAGTAATAGCAGCCACACCGGGCAACAACGCAAGAATAGTTGTTGAAAATACTGCCGGGCAAGGAACCACACTTGGATATGATTTTCAACACCTGGCAAAAATCATTGAACTAGCCGGTTCGGAAAGAGTAGCCGCATGTTTTGACACTTGTCATGCTTTTGCGGCCGGGTATGATATTTCAAACCAAAAAGGTTTTGAAGAAACTTTTAACCAATGGGATAAAACCATAGGATTAAACAACCTCGTGGCCATTCATCTTAACGATTCTAAAACACCGCTTGGCAGCCGTGTCGACAGGCATGCACATATCGGGCAGGGCAGTATTGGAAAGGAAGCGTTCAGGCTTACGCTCAAAACTTTCCCAAACATCCCCAAAGTACTTGAAACTCCTAAAGAAGACAATATGGATGAAAAAAACCTGGAAGTGCTCAAATCGCTTCTATGAATGTTTTTGATAATATACCTAATAAGCCAGGATTGTTAATACAAAATTGAGATTAACAAAAGTGTTATGCTAAGGACGGGGAGAAAAAATATTTAAACCAATTCTTCCACTTTTACGGTATTTGCAATTTCATCGTCAACCAGGATACGGCCACAATACTCACATACAATAATTTTCTTGTACATCTGAATATCCAGTTGCCGTTGTGGCGGTATTTGATTAAAACAACCACCGCAGGCATCCCTTTCAACAGGCACTACGGCAAGTCCGTTTTTGGCATTTTTGCGGATCCGTTTATATGCATTAAGCAGACGTTCCTCAATAAACTTTTGCTGCTCCTGTGATTTTTTATTCAACAACTCTTCTTCCTTTTTAGTATCTGCAACAATATTATCCAGTTCTTTTTTCTTGACCTCCAGGTCGCCTTTCAGCTCTTCATATTTATTTTGTGAATCCTCAACAATATTTTGATGTTGCTGCACCGCTACCTCAAGCTCCCTGATCTTCTTTTCATTAAGCTGAATTTCTAATGTCTGATATTCTATCTCTTTTGATAATGAATCGTATTCCCTGTTATTACGCACATTCATTTGTTGTGCTTCATATTTTTTTATCAGTTCCTGGCTCTCACTAATGGAGTTTTTAAGATTCGCCATTTGTTGATTAAAATCTTCTGTCTCTTGTTTGTATTTATTGATACGTGTTTCCAAGCCCTCGGTTTCATCTTCAAGGTCCTGGACTTCCAGGGGCAATTCTCCGCGTATAATACGTATTTTATCAATTTGAGTATCAATTTGCTGCAAGGTATAAAGTGCCAGAAGCTTACGCTGAATTATACTTTCAACGCTGTCCTGGGCACTTTCGTCTTTAGCAGCCACGGCAGTTTTAATTGTTTTTTCGCTTACAGGCTTGGCTTTTACCTTCGTGCCGGCCTTCTTCGTTGTTCCGGCCTTCTTTGTTGTGCCGGTTTTCTTTGTTGTGCCGGTTTTCTTTGTTGTGCCGGTTTTCTTTGTTGTTCCGGCCTTTTTTGAAGTGGTGGTTTTTTTGCTTGATTTAGTTTTTGCCATTTGACAATAAATTATTTTGTTTGAAAATATTTAACAGGATTACTATTTATTTCTGAAATTTGGAATGCAAAATTACTAATTTTTTTGCTAACCATTTCAAATATCAAATCTTTTGCAAACTGCTCACTTTCAAAATGTCCGAT
>PWZB01000132.1 GCA_003567625.1 Bacteroidales bacterium
ACCGAGGTAGAGGAGCGTGCGGTACGAGACAGTTGTGAACAGGCCGGCGCAAAAAATGTAAGGCTTATACATGAACCTATGGCTGCAGCAATAGGCATTGGTATTGATGTGCTTGAACCTACAGGCAACATTGTGATTGATATTGGAGGAGGAACAAGCGAGATTGCCGTCATATCGCTTGGAGGAATTGTGTCAAATAAATCCATCAGGATAGCAGGCGACGAGTTCAATAATGATATTGAAGAGTATATGCGTAAACAGCACAATATTCTTGTCGGAGAACGAACTGCCGAAAGGATTAAAATTACAGTTGGTGCAGCCATGACCGAAATAGATGACCCTCCACCCGATTTGGCTGTTTATGGCAGGGATATGATGACAGGAATACCCAGAGAGATAATTGTAAATTACGCTGAAATTGCGCAAGCACTTGACAAGTCTATAATAAAAATTGAAGCAGCTGTACTTGATGCTTTGGAGATGACCCCACCCGAACTTTCAGCAGATATATATCAAACAGGAATTTATATGGCAGGTGGTGGTTCATTGCTTAAAGGACTTGATAAACGCATCGCTATGAAAACAAAATTACCGGTTCATCTTGCCGAAGACCCCTTAAGAGCTATCGTAAGAGGTACAAGTATTGCACTGAAAAATTTTGATAAGTTTACGTTTTTGATTAAATAGACGGAACATTTATTATCATTATTGTTTATTTACGTTGACTAAATTGCTTTAGGCAAACTGTTTAACCAGGTTTATTTCTTCACTCGGAATGACGGATGTTCTGAATGGTACAAGCAATACCTGACAACTTAAAACGCTGTCATTATCAGCCTGACAAAGTGAAGCGAAGCGAAAAATCTCATAACTAAGCAGTATAATTTTTCGGACAACACTGATTTAATTATACTTAAATTTCTAAATTGAAATTTGTGATTTTTCATAGTTCGTTTTAGAATTTAATGTTATATTAATAAGAAAGATTATAATATTTGTGACTAGTAACCATAAAAACCGGGTATACATCAACGAAAAATAAAGTGATTTATGCGTAATCTTTTGAATTTCATTGCAAGACATCATTTCTTCTTTCTCTTTCTTGCCTTGCAGATTATTGCTTTTATTATTCTGATTCAAAACAGTTATTATCACCGGTCATTTTGGATTAATTCGGTAAATTATATTACAGGGCAATTATACCATAAGTATACGGATGTCGGGGAATATTTTTACCTAAAGAAAATAAATGAACGATTGGCAGAGGAGAACCAAAATCTTATCAACCAGACGCCCTATTCATTCATGAAAACAGACGAGCAGATTTTTTTCTTTCGCGATACAATCTATAACAGACAATATTCTTATGTAAGCGCGCGAGTAATTAATAATTCTGTTAACCGCCGGAATAATTATCTTACTTTAAATAAAGGCAGGCTTCATGGCATTGAGCCCGATATGGGTGTAATAACTTCGCAGGGAGTTATAGGTATTGTGAAGAATGTTTCAGCAAATTTCAGCTCCGTTTTATCATTATTGCACGTTGATACACGTATCAGCGCAAAAATCATGAAAAATGGCCACCTAGGTACTATACTATGGGATGCACCCAATTACCGAAAGGTCGCAATGAAGCATGTCCCGCCACATGTGGAAATTCAACCCGGCGATACTATAATAACAAGCGGGTACAGTAAAATATTTCCCGAAGACATTCTTATTGGTACGGTTTCGGATTTTGATATAAAACGTGGTGAAAGTTTTATAACAATCCAGGTTGATCTGTTAGAGGACTTCAATAATCTGACTTATGTTCATGTTGTGAAAAATCTTTACCGGCAAGAACAGATGGATATAGAATATCATTCAAGAACTAAACCAATGTATTGGTAATATTTAATATTAAACCAAATGCAAACAAGTATTTTGAATTACATCGGGCGGTTTATTATCATTGTTATTTTACAGGTTTTTGTTTTGAATAAAATTCAAATTAGCGGATATATAAATCCTTTTTTGTATGTGTTTTTTATTTTAATACTACCTTTCGACATTCCCCGGTATCTTTTGCTTATTGTGGCATTTGTATTAGGGCTTACTATTGACATGTTTTGTGATACTGCCGGCATGCATACTTCAGCTACAGTTTTTATGGCGTTCCTGCGTCCCGGTGTTATAAATGCAATATCAATTAAAGATGAATTTGAACCGAAAACCTTTCCCGGATTACATAATATGGATACTTCATGGGTCTTGAAATATAGTATTATCCTTATCTTTTTTCATCATACTTTTTTGTTTTTTCTTGAAGTATTCAGCTTCGCCGAATTTTTTACAACACTCTGGCGAAGCATTCTTAGCACTTTAGTCACATTTATATTTGTTTTTATCGGTTTTTTTCTTGAAAGCAAACCACTGCGAAGGAGATAACTTATTTAATTTTAATTTTTACCCATTATATAGTATTTTTTCCGACAATAATTTATTGCTATATTTAACTTATATTTGAGATGTTGCTGCTTTTTAAAAGCCTGCATATTACTATAGTTGTTTGAATAAACCAATGAAAACTCATTTAATTTACCTGCTAATTAATTTATGTGGTTAAAAAATCTTAAATGTAAAACAGTAAGCTCAAAAAACTATATATTTGTATAGTGTATAAATCGCAGAACTGTTTAATATTAAATTAGGTTAGTATTAACTAATTATGAAAAGATTTTTAGTAATTGCTTTCGTGGGGGTTGTATTTTTTTGTTGCAAAACCAAGGATGAGGAAGATCACAAAGAATTTATCCTTACGGGGGAACTGGTTACTGATGAAAAATTGACGCTTACGATTGAAGAACTTACAACTACCGATTTACTAGTACTTGATAGCATAACAACTGATGCTTCGGGCAAGTTTATGTCAAGGAAAGAGATAGATGAGGCCGGCTTCTATATTCTTCGTGCGAATCTTGATGATTTTGTTACTTTGCTTATTGAACCGGGCGAAACTATAAATTTGACGGGTAAAGCCGGAAATCTTCGTGAAACATGCCGGGTAGAAGGTTCTGATGGTTCAGTATTATTACTGGAACTTAACCGGCAGTTGCATGAAAACATAAAAAAGGTAGATTCACTTGCTGATCTATACAGAGAAAGCCGTTATAGCCCGGATTTTGAACAGGTCCAATATGAACTTAACAAGGCTTATACTTTGATTTTTGAAGAACACAGGCAATATGTCAAACGGTTTATAGAGGACAATCCTTACTCGTTGGCATCTATAATAGCCTTGTATCAATACTTTGGAGATAAGGTAATCCTGAGTGAAACCGAAGATTTTGAATATTTCAAAAATTTAAGCAAGTCACTTTCAGAGGTTTATCCAACCAACCGGCATGTTATTGATCTTAAAAAGAAGGTTAGTGACATAAAAAGAAAAAAATTGCAGAGACAACTGGCCGAAGAAAAACTTGCCGTTGGTAATACTGCACCGGAAATCTTGCTTCCCGATCCTGAAGGTAATACTATCTCATTGTCTTCATTGAAAGGCAATGTAGTGTTGATTGATTTTTGGGCTTCATGGCATCAACCCTCCAGAATTACTAATGAAATATTGAGAGAACTATATGAAGAATATAAAAGCCTTGGTTTTGAAATATATGGAGTTTCTTTGGACAGAACACACGAACAATGGCTGAAAGCTATAGAAGAGAGCAATATTAACTGGATACAGGTTAGTGACCTCAGATATTTCAACTCTCCCGTCGTAAGTCTTTATAACGTTGAAGCTATTCCCTATACACTACTTATAGACAGGAAAGGGAAAATCGCTGCCAAAGATATTGATCACCGTCAACTCAAAGAATATCTCGAGGATTTATTGTAGAAGTGGGAAAAACCGTTGAAAAAATACTACCAAAGCTTGGAAATTTCGAATGCGTCAGCTTCAATTTTTTTATAAAATTCATCCGGATGATTCCAACTAACATTGGGAGCTTTTTTATTAAGCTCGGCTAATTTTTTGTTTTCTATATCAAATATCAACGTCCCGTCATAATCATAATTTGTAGGATAATATAGATGCAGCGATATGCTAACATCAAGCGGAGAAGGATTAGTTAATTGATGAATGATATTCAGTGGCTCATATATGGTTTCACCCTTTTTCATGCTCCTTGAAGGATGAATACTTAAAATTTTCTTTTTTTCATCATATGAATATAATGACTCGCTGACAGTTCCCTCCAGAACAGTTATATATCCCCAGTATTTATTATGTTGATGAACAGGGAGAGTTGCTTGTGGGGGCCAGGTAACGATAAAAACCTGTAAAGGTTTGTTTTTTACTATAATTTTGTTGTATTGCTTCAGGTTATAACCCGAAGTAAAAGCTTTGTAATCAATATCGGCAAAATCAACTTTATCCAGTAAACTTTTCACAAGGTTGGAGTTGATACTTGTTTCTGAAATCTTATTTAATAATAATAATAGTTTTTTCATTTGTTAGTTATTAGTTGATATTTATTATGTTTTTTGTTTTAATTTATTATTCTCGTATAACAATGTTGTATCAGGCTGATGTTCGCGATATAACTGTTTTAATTATGTTTAAAGTATAAAGATACAATAAAATGTAAAATCGCGGCAATATTTTATTATAATTTTAGAATATTTTTTATAAGATGTTTCCGGATTTTGATTCTGAAGTATAACAAGAAGAGTTTGTGAGTTTTACTGTTTTTATTTTTTATTTTATAATTCTTATCTGAATTTGTTTATAAATATTTATCTTAGCGATGCAAAACTGTTGTAACATTTGATTAAAAAGAAAAAAGAATAACAATAATGGTAAACACTCCATTAGATTTACATAAGTCAAGCTTTTCAGATAATTCAACACGAAAGAAAGTATATTTTTTGTCTGATGCACATCTTGGCATACCCGATTATCACTCGAGCCTAAAGAGGGAGAAGCTTCTTGTTAAATGGCTTGATACTATTAAGCCATATGCCGTGGAGATTTATCTGCTCGGAGATATATTTGATTTCTGGTTTGAATATAAAAAAGTAGTTCCCAAAGGTTATACCCGTTTATTTGGCAAGCTTTCGGAATTGACTGATTCAGGAATAAAGGTATATTATTTTACGGGCAACCATGATATGTGGACTTATCAATATTTCGAGAAAGAGCTTAATCTGAAGGTTTTTAAAAATCCGGTTGAAAAATATATAGGTGATAAATACTTCATGATCGGCCATGGTGATGGGTTAGGACCTGATGATAAAAGCTACAAGATCATGAAGAAAATATTTCAAAATAAAATAAGTCGTCTGATATTTTCTTTTTTCCATCCGCGAATTGGTATTTCTTTAGCTGTATTTTTTTCACGTCAAAGTCGTAATAATAATGTGGGAGAAGATTTTAAGGGCGAAGAAAAAGAGCGGCTGATATTATATTGTAAGTATAAGCTTACAAAAAAGCATTATGATTTTTTTGTTTTCGGTCACCGGCATTTACCCCTGACAATTCCGGTTGGTAAAAACAGCTTATATGTAAATACCGGTGATTGGATAAAAGCTTTTTCTTATGCCGTTTTTGACGGGGAAAAGCTAAAACTTGAATATTTCAAGCCCCGAAAAAAAGCTGCCCACGTTGTAAGTCCGTGAGCAGTTTCTCAGATATTTTTTTATGATAATTACAAGTTCTGCTTTAATAAAAGAGCAAGATCGTTATATAAAAGATAAATTATTAAAGTTACACACAGTTATTGATCATACAATTTTTTTACAATATCCACAACCCTGTTAGCATATCCGTATTCATTATCATACCATGATATGATTTTAACAAAATTTGAGTCCAGCACTTGAGTCATAAGAGAATCAAATACAGATGAATGTTTATTTCCAATTATATCGGTTGATACAATAGGTTCGGTACAATACTCAAGAATATCCTTCATTGGGCCGTTTGCAGCTTTTTTCATTGCGTTGTTAATTTCTTCCCGTGTAACATTTTTTTCAACCTCACATGTCAAATCCACAATAGAGCCATTCGGAGTAGGTACTCTCATAGCAAAACCATCCATTTTTCCTTCCATAGAGGGGATAACCAGGCCTATTGCTTTGGCAGCCCCGGTACTGGTAGGAATAATGTTCATTGCAGCCGCTCTTGCCCTGCGAAGATCCTTATGAGGAGCATCAAGAATTATCTGGTCATTGGTGTATGAATGAATTGTATTCATCAAACCTCGCTTGACCCGAAAACTATCATTAAGAACTTTCACCACAGGAGCAAGGCAATTTGTAGTACATGAAGCATTGGAAATAATCCTGTGCTCAGATTTCAGAGTATTGTCATTAACACCCAGTACTATAGTAGCATCAACGTCATCTTTTGATTTTGAAGGTACACAAAGAACAACTTTGCCTGCACCTGCCTGGATATGCTTCTGAATAGCTTCACGGGTTCGAAAAACACCTGTAGACTCAATTACAACATGAACACCCAATTTCTTCCACGGAAGCCCCGAAGGATCTTTCTCAGAAAAAACCTTTATCTCTTTACCACCAACAAGAATAGACTCTCCCTTAACCGAAACCTCAAATGGAAACTTCCCGTGAACAGAGTCATACTTTAGTAAATGTGCAAGAGTGATGCTATCCGTTAAGTCATTAACAGCAATAACATCAATGTCATTATGCTGCATGGCAGCTTTTAAACTTAACCTTCCGATGCGACCAAAACCATTGATCGCTACTTTTATCTTTGTCATAATTATTTCTTTTTGAATTGTTTTTGAATAATAAAATGCCAAATTTAAAAAAAATAATATATTAAAACACATATTATGAAAAAAGCTTTAAATTGCTTTGGTATATTTATAAAAAAAAGTACCTTTGCAAACCCGAAAAGTAAAATTTTTTGCGGATCATTAAAGACTTGAATTTAAAATTAAAAAGAAAAAAACAATACTATAAAAGATGAAAAAAGATATCCATCCAAAAAATTACCGGTTTGTGGTTTTTAAAGATATGTCAAATGATTATTCATTTTTAACCAGATCAACAGCAGTAAGTAAAGAGAAGATTAAATGGGAGGATGGCAAAGAATATCCTTTAGTTAAGCTCGAAATATCACATACATCGCATCCTTTCTTTACCGGAAAACAAAAACTTGTTGACAGTGCCGGTCGTGTTGATAAGTTCAGAAGCAAATACAAAAAACATATTAAAGACAATAAAAGCTGAAAAAATATTTATACTGTTTATATTTTGAAGCCCTTGATTAAAGGGCTTTTTTTTTGAGATATTTTTTATATCTTTAAGCCGTGATAGACAAAATTTTTACTAAACACCTAAAAAACAGTATAATGAACTATATATTATTCGGAGACCAAACAAGAAACGACTTATTGCCATTTACTTTCATCAGGCCAATAGCCGATATCAGAGTTGGAATTCTCACCATTCGTGAAAAATGGGAGCAGTTTCTTAAAGTCAAAACATCTTCGCTTACCGAAGAATATCTAAGCTTGAAATATCCGCTCGTAAAAAAAAATGATAATATATTGATCAACGGCAGTATTTTACCCAACAGGCAGATAATTGATGAAATTGGCAAGCTTAAATCCAATCAGACTTTAGTGGTGGATGATACTATCATTGCACTCCGGTTGAAAGCTAAAGATATTGATAATTTTGATCTTGACCTTATTGAAGGAGTTGCACCTATGGTTACTTCAAGCAAACCAATAAAGATCACCAATATATGGGATATTTTTATTTATAATGGGCAGGCTATTAAAGATGATTTTGAACTTCTTACAAAGGGTAAAAATTCTCAGGAAATTATAACTTCAAACCATATTGTTGAGCCCGGTAACGTTTTTGTTGAAGAAGGAGCTATAATCGAAAATGCAATTATAAATGCTTCTGAAGGACCTGTTTATATAGGTAAAAGCGCACATGTTATGGATGGGAGCATGGTGCGTGGCCCGGCAGCGCTTTGTCATGATTCTTTGGTAAGAATGGGAGCCAAAATATATGGCAATACAACTATAGGCCCTTACTGTAAAGTTGGAGGAGAGGTGATAAATTCTGTTTTATTTGGATTTTCAAACAAGGCACATGATGGTTTCCTGGGGCATAGTGTCATTGGCGAATGGTGTAATCTTGGCGCAAACACAACAACATCCAATCTGAAGAATAATTATGAAACTATCAGGGTATGGAGTTATACAGAAAACAGTTTTGCAGAAACCGGGCTTCAGTTTTGCGGTACATTTCTTGGTGATCATTCAAAATGTGGTATAAATACTATGTTTAATACAGGTACGGTTGTAGGTATAAGTGCCAACATTTTCGGTACCGGGTTTATGCGAAATTTTATCCCATCTTTCTCATGGGGCAGTGTGTCAGGTTTTTCAATTTTTGAAATTAATAAAGCCATTCAACTGGCCAAACGGGTCTATGAAAGAAGAAATAAAGTGTTTGATAGAAAAGAAGAATCAATTCTTCGTGATGTCTATGAAAGAACATTTAATTATAGGAAATTGTGATTTTCTTTAACAGTTTAAATGTTTTTAATAGTTGAAAAAGTATTATAATTTAATTTATGGAAAATTTTTTAAACAGAGATAGTTTCGTTTTGTCGGCCTTAACCGGTGCCGAAAAAGAGTTTATTCCTTTGCTTTCGCCGGAAGAAGAAAAAAAAATTGAGGCTGAAAAACTACCTGATCAGATTCCCTTATTACCGTTAAAAAACACGGTTTTATTCCCGGGGGTTGTTATTCCCATAACTGTCAACCGCGATAAATCAATAAAACTTGTTAAGGAGGTATACAACAAGGATAAAATTATTGGTGTTGTTGCACAAAAGGACGCGGATGTGGAAGACCCTGATTTGAAGGATCTTAACAAGGTTGGAACCGTTGCCAATCTTATTAAGATATTGTATATGCCTGACGGCAGTACTACCGTCATCATTCAGGGAAAGAAAAGATTCAGGCTTGAAGAATTAACCCAAAAAGACCCCTATCATCTGGCAAGGATATATTCTTATGAAGACCCTGAGAAAAAATCAAAAATTGATCAGAGGTTTAAAGCTCTTATTTCAACAATAAAAGACCTTGCTATAAAGATAATTAAGCTTTCTCCCAATATTCCGAGTGAAGCTACATTTGCACTTAAAAATATAGAAAGTTATTCGTTTCTGGTTAATTTCATAGCATCAAATTTAAATATTGAAGTTGCTGAAAAGCAAGAGTTGCTTGAAATTAAAGACCTCAAGACAAGGGCTAATATCGTACTGGGTTTTCTTACAAGGGAGTTGCAGGCTGTTGAATTAAAAAACCAGATACAGTCGAAAGTAAAAGTTGATATAGACAAGCAGCAGCGTGATTATATTTTGAGCCAGCAGTTGAAAAAAATCCAGGAAGAACTTGGAGGCACGCCTCATGAACAGCAATTTAATGAATTACAGGAAAAAGCAAAAAAGAAAAAATGGAGCAAGCGTGTTAGAGATGTGTTTGAAAAAGAATTAAGTAAATTGAAGCGAATGAATCCTTCAGCCATGGAATACTCAATGCAGATGAATTACCTGGATACTTTGGTTGAGCTGCCGTGGGAATCATATACATCGGATAATTTTGATTTGAAACGTGCTGCTAAAATATTGGATGACGATCATTACGGACTGGAGAAAATAAAAGACCGTATATTGGAGTATCTTGCGGTATTGAAGCTAAAGGGAGATATGAAGTCACCTATATTGTGTTTTGTTGGTCCGCCGGGGGTAGGCAAAACCTCGCTGGGAAAATCTATTGCCAGATCCATTGGCCGCAATTATATACGTATGTCTTTGGGTGGCTTGCGGGATGAAGCAGAGATACGTGGACACAGGCGAACATATGTTGGTGCTATGCCCGGAAGAATAATACAAAACATAAAAAAAGCAAAGTCTTCAAACCCGGTTTTTGTTCTTGATGAGGTGGATAAGGTCGGTCATCAGAGCTTTAGAGGGGATCCTTCATCTGCCCTGCTCGAAGTGCTCGACCCGGAACAAAACGTTGCCTTTCATGACAATTACCTTGAAATTGATTATGACCTCTCGAGGGTTATGTTTATTGCAACGGCAAATTCCCTGCTACACGTCCAACCTGCCTTGAAAGACCGTATGGAAATTATAGACTTAAGCGGTTATATACTGGAAGAAAAAGTGGAAATAGCCAGAAGACATCTTATTCCAAAACAAATGAAAGAGCATGGATTGAAAAAAAGTCAACTTAATTTTTCCGGGCGGCTATTGGAAAGGGTTATTGCAGATTATACCCGCGAGTCGGGCGTAAGGATGCTGGAAAAAAATATTGCAAATATTATCAGGAATAAAGCCAAATCTTTAGCGCTTGGTGAAAAAATTGATAAGGCAATTAAAGTAGATGAGTTGCAGAAAATTCTTGGTGTACCGCCTTATTATCGCGACAGTTATTCAAAACATGATGTAGCCGGTGTGGTAAAAGGATTGGCATGGACATGGGCGGGAGGTGAAGTTTTGTATGTAGAGGTCAGTATCAGTAAAGGAAAAGGCGAACTGTCGATGACCGGTAGCCTGGGTGATATAATGAAAGAATCGGCCACCCTGGCATATGAATACCTGAAGTCACATACAAATATGTTAGATATTGATCCTGATATTTTTGTAAAATGTAAAGTTCATATACATGTGCCTGAAGGTGCTACTCCAAAAGATGGTCCATCAGCCGGGATTACAATTTTTACCGCTTTGGCTTCGGCATTTACTCAGCGAAAAGCAAAACCGGATGTTGCTATGACAGGCGAAATAACTCTTCGCGGAAAAGTGCTGCCCGTTGGTGGTATTAAAGAAAAAATATTAGCTGCCAAACGTGCTAAAGTTAACGATATTATACTTTCTGTGCATAACAAAAAAGACGTAGAAGAGGTTAATCCATTGTATGTAAAAGGCCTTAATTTTCATTATATCAATGAAATGATCGAATTAACAGACATAGCACTGCAAAAACAAAAGCAAAAAACAACAATATTGTTATAAGTGAAAATAAATCTAATCAAAATGGTTGAAGATAAACTATCAACGGATGTTTTCCTGTTAAGGAAAGTAATAATATTTGTTGTTTTTATAATTATAATTCCCGGATGCCAAGAGGAACTATGTGAGGATATTACAGTTAATCCGTTGCGAATTGGTTTTTATGTAACGGAAGATGGTGAACATGCTCCTTATAGAGTTGATAGTTTGAGCGTGAAAGGGTTGGGGCATGATTCATTATTGTATGATAACCGTTTCGATGTGGGCAGAGTTGAAATACCACTGAATGTATCACGCGACAGTTGCAGCTTCTTATTTATGTTTCCTGATAAAGCTGATACATTGAAAGTTTTTTATGAACGTAATTTGACACTTGTTTCCATAGAATGTGGCTTCGTAGCCTTTTTTGAGATTTTGGACCTGGAAATAACTAATAATTTTATTCGCTCTTATTCGATCGAAGAGCAAAATGTAACGAATGTAAATGAAGAACATATTCATTTTATATTTTACTCTGATCCTGGTTAAACTATTAGTTCCCGGGGAGGCGTATTCACAGAAAGATACTACCTATCGTTATTCGGTTCGTTTTGGTGCTGAAGTTTCGTATCCTGCCAGGATGATATTTGAGCCTGAAACTCAACAATATGAGGCATCATTAGATTTTGAGTTCAGTAAGAACTGGTTTGGTGCAATTGAAGCCGGTATGATCAGAGTTGATATCAGGCGTGAAGACTTTGATTATTACAGTGATGGATGGTTTTTCAGGTCAGGTGTTGATTTTAACGTTTTGGGCAGGGAAATGCTAAAAAATAATGACATTGTATATTTCGGAATACGTTATGGTTATGGCAAACAAGTACAGGGAGCTGATGACGTGGTTGTGTCGGATGGGTATTGGGGTACTTTTACCACATCGGTAGAAAAAACAGATTTTGATGTCCATTGGGCGGAACTGGCCGGTGGTGTGAAAACGGAATTATTTGCCAATATCTTTATTGGATGGTCAGTTAGGCTTAGGTTGATTGTATCGGGAGCCGATCTCTCACCGATGCAGCCATATAGAATTGGTGGTTTTGGTATGGGTGCCAAAAAAACAGCTTTTGATTTCAATTATTCAATTTTTTATCGGATACCTTTTTAATAATAGTTAAATAATATTCCTGTTATGAGTTGCCCGGGTTAATATGTTTACTGAAAGAAAAATATATTAACCCTGCATATATTATATTTGAAAAAGCAATTCCTAAAAAGTGTGCAAGTTTAACCATATAATTCAAAAGCGGGTTTGGATTGAAAAGCTGCAGAGCAGGAAGAAATGCCATCAACAATATTAAGAGTATCAGTTTGTTTTTGCCTTTGATTTTTAACCAAAAAATTACGGGTGCTGAAAATACTATCCATAAAAAGCCCCGGGTAGCCTGGAAAAAAAATATACCTCTGTAAGTTTCCCAGTTAATTTTTATAAATTCAAAAAAACTCAACATTGCAAGGTCGTCCCAGTAATACGCTCTTAACACATCTGATAATCTGATCGTTGTATATCTGAAGACGAAATATATCACAACATATAATAATGCCAGCCATATCCATTTTAATGAAAACGTAATTCTCTTTCCCGGTAAAATATCCTGGTTGTATAGACCGTAAACCCATACTGCAACCGGAACAGTAATCAATAAAGTTATTAAGTTTTGTATAACAAAAGCTTTTATATTAGGGCCGGTGAAACTGTATACATCTCTGAAATACCAAATTTCTGTAAAGATCATGAAAGTTTGCAGTCCATACATCACAAAAACCACCGTACAAATAAGCTTTAACTTGTTTTGATTGATGCTTTTAATAAGCCAGACCAATATAAACGTTTTTAACAGGGTGATTGAAATATACGTAAAATAAACACATATATTATTTAAACCTTCATACACGTGAATGTTAAAAGGGAAAAGGTTTTCAGCAATTAGACTGCTTGCAAAATAAGTTGCAAATGTAACTAAAAAGCGCAATATTGAAATATGGGAGGTTTTCATTTTCTTTTGATCATAAGTAAATGTAAATAAAGAACTTTAGAAATACAAAAACAAATTTTAAATTCAGGGCAAAAAAAAATCACAGAATAAAATTACTTAAATAAAATTAATATGCAATCAATTTTTTATTTTTTTTCTTTTAAACAAAAATAAAATTCTATAAAAAGAAACAATTATTTTATAAGGAGTTTTGTTATTTGAGGTTTTTTTGAATAGTTAAAGAAACAAAACAGGGTGGTAAAAGGGAAATTTTTTTGTATTATTGCTTTTTGAGATATATCAAAGTATAGTATAATGTTATATTATTTTAATTTATTAATGTTTAAAAAATTATGCAGGAAATAATTCAAAAAGAGTTGTTTGATGCGTCAAATATTGCTTTACGTGATTGTATGGGTTTGAAAAGTGATGAAACTTTATTGATAATTACCGACGAGGTAAAGCGCGAGATAGGCAAGTCGTTGCATTTTGCAGGTAAAGGATTGTGCAAGGAGTCTTTGCTTCTTGAGATTAAATCCCGGGAAATTAATGGTGAGGAGCCACCCGAAGCCGTTGCAAAATTGATGAAGATGGTTGATGCAGTTGTGTGTCCGACAGCCAAGTCTTTAACTCATACCGATGCCAGGCGGAATGCAGCCAAAGAAGGAGTGAGAATTGGTACTATGCCCGGCATAAATGCGGATATCATGTCAAGATGTCTTAATGCTGATTACGAAAAGATAATTAAGCTTACCGATTTTATAGCTGAAAAGCTTAAAACTGTTCAAACTATAAGGGTAGTAACTGAAAAAGGCACAGATATAACAATGCCGGTTAAAGGCAGAAAAATAATACCAAGCAGGGGGGTGCTAAGAAAAAAGGGTGAGAGTGGCAACCTTCCTTCAGGTGAAGTATTTCTTGCACCCTGGGAAGATAAATCGCAAGGCAGAGTTGTTGTTGATGGTTCCATGTCAGGAATAGGGCTTTTGAAAAATCCGATCTTCATTGAAGTTGTTGATGGATATGCAGAAAAAATTGAAGGAAGTGAAGAAGCCGAAAAATTGAAAAAGCTTTTGGAAAAACCGGGTCGTGATGCAAGGGCTGTTGCCGAATTTGGCATCGGTACAAATTATAAGGCTAAATTGTCAGGTCAGATACTGGAAGATGAAAAAGTTTTTGGTACTATACACGTTGCTTTTGGAAACAACCTTACCATGGGTGGCAGAATATCGGTCAGCAGCCATCTCGACGGGCTTGTAAAAGAACCTGACGTTTATTTTGATGATGAGCTGATAATGAAAAAAGGCAAGATGGTTGGTTTTGAGTTCTGATTATTTTTAAAAACATATGGATACCAAAAAAAAACGCATAACCAAAAAAGCCAGATTTGATTTTGTCATTGATTATTTTTATCGTAATAATCCAAATGCCGGGACAGAACTAAGATACGCCACACCTTATGAATTAATAGTTGCAGTGATGTTATCTGCTCAATGTACCGATAAACGTGTAAATATTATAACACGGGTTTTTTTTGAAAGGTTTCCCGATTTAAGTGATCTTGCTAATGCCAAAGAAGCGGATGTATATGAGGTGATTAAAAGTTGTTCATACCCAAACAGCAAGACACGTAATCTTATAGGTATGGCAAAAATGGTTCAGGAAGATTTCAACGGCATATTACCTGAAGATATAAAAGATTTGATGAAGTTGCCCGGGGTTGGCAGAAAAACTGCAAATGTAGTAGCTTCAGTTATTTATAATAAACCTGTTCTTGCTGTTGATACCCATGTTTTCAGGGTTTCGGCCCGTATCGGATTGACTACTGATGCAAAAACACCCCTGGATGCCGAAAATCAACTGTTAAAATATATCCCGGAAAACAAACGGCCGATTGCACATCATTGGCTTATATTACACGGACGTTATATCTGCAAAGCAAGAAAGCCGAAATGTGAAATATGCCAGGTAAAACCGGTGTGCCGGTATTTTTCAGGTTGAAGTGAGTGCAACGTGAGGAACAATAGCGGTTTTTAACAGAGTTTGCTCTTTGACCAGTGATATCAATCGCAGTTTACCTGCGGTTGGTCATTATTGATTCCTTATCCGTCATTCGTTACCCGTTACCCGAATGGATTATGATTCTTAAGTTTCCGGAAATTGCAGGCAACTTTTTTAAATTTATTTAGGGAGCATGATAAATATGTGGTATTTTTGAAAAAACAAATCTTATATTTTAATGAATAACCTTAACTATATTTTTTATGAGCAAAGAAAAAACTATAAAAGAGAATTCTGAGAAGCAAAAAGCTCTTAAGCTGACCATGGATAAGATTGAAAAGTCTTATGGTAAAGGTACGATCATGAAGCTTGGTGATTCGGCCGTTGTTTCAGTCGAAACGATTCCTTCCGGTTCGATAGCATTGGATTATGCTTTGGGTACGGGTGGATTTCCCCGCGGAAGGATAATTGAGATATACGGTCCGGAGGCTTCCGGTAAGACCACACTTGCAATACATGCAATTGCCCAGGCTCAAAAAAAAGGTGGTATTGCTGCTTTCATTGATGCCGAGCATGCTTTTGACAGTTCCTATGCACGCAGTCTCGGCGTTGATATAGAGAATCTTTTGGTCAGCCAGCCCGACAACGGTGAACAAGCGCTGGAAATCACGGAAAATCTCATAAGATCAGGTGCTATAGATATAATCGTTATTGATTCTGTGGCAGCATTGACCCCGCGCAGTGAAATAGAGGGAGAAATGGGCGATTCGAAAATGGGATTGCAAGCCCGGCTTATGTCGCAGGCGCTGCGAAAACTGGCAGGTACAATACATAAAACCAACAGTTGCTGCATTTTTATTAATCAACTTAGGGAAAAGATAGGTGTCATGTTTGGAAACCCCGAAACAACAACAGGTGGTAATGCTCTTAAGTTTTATTCAACGGTAAGACTTGACATCAGGAGGCTGAGTCAGATAAAAGAAGGTGATAAGG
>PWZB01000159.1 GCA_003567625.1 Bacteroidales bacterium
GATTGTTTGAAATTTTGAAATTGGAGTTTGGAATTTACCCCGTTAAATGTTTTTTTATTTAACGGGGTGAATTTGATTTTTGTAATTTGCTATTTGGTGCTTCTTTAAATTTTAGTTTGACTTTATAGACAGACTCTAATTAATATCAACATCAGTTAAAATCCGCCTGATCCGCGTTCCATTCTTTTTTTTCTTTTAAGTAATATGCATTATAAACTTCTTTTCCGATAAATCCGACTATCAACAACACCATTAAAGCACTGAATGCAAATGCAATACGTTCTCCCTGGTAATATGATACGGGTTCAAAACGGAATTCTATTTCATTTTCACCGGGAGGTAAAACCATAGCCCTGAGCACATAATTAACCCTGAAGTGCGGAGCAGATTCACCATTCACAAAACTCTTCCAGCCGTCCTCATAAAATATTTCCGAAAAGACCGCAAGCTGCTTGCTTCCGGCACCGTAATGATACACCAGCTTATTGGGCTGATAGTGTATAAGCTCAATATTGGCCGAACTGTCCTCAATAAATGATTTTCCTTCAACATATTGCGCAAAACGTTTGTCAATTATTGCCTTCCGTTCAGGGTCAAAATCATTGAGCGCCAGCATTTCCTCATCAGCATTTTGGACTATGCGATAATCTTGTACCATCCATGCATTACCTAAAGCATAGGGATTTTTAATGGGGTCAGCATTCTGGCTGTATATGATATAGCGTGTATTTAGCATATTCATTACAGGCTTGTCTGTCATTTTATCAATTATTTGCTGCAATGAAACAGCTTTATCAAAAGTGGACACCAGGTTACCAATATTGGGTTGTAAATGCAGTTCTATAATTTCCTGGTATCTTTGCAGTTTTGCGCCATGATATCCTCCCAAAGACATGTGAAAGTACGAAGTTCTTGAGCTGTTGAAGGTGCTTTCGGTAAGGTCAAGCACTCTGAAATGCGGATGATCGGGGTCGTCCATAATATAATTATCTGCCTGGGTAACGTCGTACGGATTTTCAACCCTCTGTTTTGATTCAAAGTTATCATTGTTCAGATAGCGGCGATTTATCGCCCACATATCCACCAGGATAAGCAATGTAATGATCGCTATAAACAAAGGTTTTCCGATCTTTTTCCGGGTAAAGACAATAAGTATGATCAGTGCCAGTGCCATAAAGGCAATACTTCTTATTGTATCGGCTCTGAAAACAGCTATTCTTGCACGCTCAATATTATCAACGAACAGCCCGATTTGTGATGCAGCCTGTGGGTCAGCCTGCGATTGCGCTGCTATCATTTCCATTTCATTTTGACTGATAAAGTCAAAAAACAAGCGCGGGGCAACATAAAACACAAATGCCAGCCCCAACGTCAAACCCACTGCCAGCAAAAATTTGCGGTCTTTTATATTGATGACCCCGGGGTTTTCAAATATCCGCTGCAATCCCTTAAAAGCAATAAAAGATATGCAAAGACCAGCTATTACAAGAGTCATTGAAACAGCCCTGAACTTGTTATACCACGGCACATGATCAATGAAAAACTCGGTTAGCGGCATAAAGTTCTTGCCCCATGATAAAAGAACCGACAATATAGCAGCTATCAGTAAAGCCCATTTCAACCGGCCTTTAAACAAATATAAGCCGATGGCGAAAAATATAATAACAATAGCGCCAACATAAACCGGTCCTGAGGTAAAAGGCTGGTCACCCCAGTAATGGTTCCATTGTGCAACAGAACTTCGCATCCTCGGGTCAACCTGTTCCAATGCCCTTTGATTATCGCCCAGTACTCCCGTAGCACCACCCTTAATATTGGGTATCATCAACGAAAATGTTTCACCAATGCCATAGCTCCATTGTGTAATATATTCTTTTGACAAGCCGTCGGATACTTCCCTGTCGGCTATTGTCAGCTCCGTACCGCCTCGCATGGTATGAGGTGCATAGGAATATGTTGACCAGATATTTCCTATATTAACACCTATTGCAATGATCAAACCTGTCAACAATATTCCGGCCGGCTTTAAAAACCCTTTGACAAGCTCTTTGTTTTTGATCGTCTCATAAAGCTGAAATAATCCGTAAATAACAACAATAATAAGCAGGTAATAAGTTATCTGGTAGTGGTTTGCAAAGAGTTGCAGCGACATGAATATGGCAAACAACAGCCCTCCTTGCAAATAATTACCCCTGAAAGTGTAAATTATTGAAGCCAGCACAGGTGCCATATAGCCCATTGCAACGGCTTTCGAATTATGGCCCGCTTCGAGGATAATGAAGTTGTAGGAAGCAAAGGCAAATGCTATTGCCCCTGTTACGGCTATCCAGGGGTTAACCCGCATAAGGAGAAGCAAAATGAAAAACCCGGCAAAATAGAGAAAAATCATGTCAGCCGGGCGCGGAAGCCATAAGGTCATTATGTTGTGAAAGAAATTAGAAATATTCGACCCATAAATAACCGATATCTGGAAGGCAGGCATGCCACCAAACATGGAATTTGTCCATAGAGCCTCTTCACCCGTTTCTTCACGAAACTCGCGAATTTCCTGCGCCATACCGGCAAAATTCACTATGTCAGGCTGCCACAATCGCTTCCCCTCCAATATAGGGCTAACGTATGCTATAGAAAGAACTAAAAAAATTACAATGGCTATAATATATGGAAGCCACTTCTGAAACTGTGGTTTGTCAGGCAACTGTTTCATTATTTGCTCTTTTTGGGTTTTTTATTACTCTCTTTGTCTTTTATTTCCTTATAGTCAACATACTCTCCAATATCGTCGGAAGATATCTGTCTTTTGTGCTTAATATTAACATTTACCTCATCTCCGTGATCTTTTTTCTTTTGCCGGGAATTTTTTCTTTTTGAATAATTATCACCATAAAACTTTTTTCGTTGTCTTTCAATAAACCTGCGCAGCAACCATGGCATAACATACATAGTTACAACCCTGAAAATAAGGTAAATAAGGACAAATATTGCTATTATTCTTAGTAATGTCATAAAACAGTAAGCTGCATCTAATTAAAAACAAAAATAATATAACTGGAATAGTTTAAAAAATCTCAAATCCTATATTCAAAATAAATCCCAAGTTCCAAATCCCAAATCTCAACCCATCAACCTATTAACCTATTAGTCATCCCCCATCTGCATAAAAAAGCTTAACCCAGCAGCAATAGATACACAAAAAGCCGTTATATACTACTAAATATAACGGCTTTTTTATTCAGAAATTTAACTAAAACTTTCTTATTTATAAGACTTTTCGCTTGAGACGGAAAGATCTTTTCTGCCTTTGGCTCTTCTTGCAGCCAGTGTTTTTCGTCCATTAATAGATTTAGTCCTGCTTCTGAAACCATGTTTGCCTATTCTTCTTTTCCTTGATGGTTGATATGTTCTTTTCATTGCTGTAAATATTTTCGCATTAAATGCTTAATTATACGTCCGGATTAAAAAAGTTTATTCTCCAAATATGGGTTTTTTCTGCTATATTTTTAAAGAACGGCAAAGATAGCCCTTTTTTTTAAAAAAACCAATGTTAAAATAATAAATAGCATTTCCCTCTATTCTGTCAAATTCAAAAATATTGTTTTACAGTTATTCTGCCACCTGTATAATTGCATTTTTCATGTTTCTTTTACGGGGTATTATTCCACAAATACGGGGTATTATTCCACAAACTTTTTATAATGTTCATAAAGTTCGTAAATAGTTTCCACAAAAATGACTGGTTCCAATCCTGTGGCATAGCCAAAATTCACCATTTCCATATTATAATAA